>NZ_JBFUCI010000202.1:0-10897 GCF_056405335.1 Variovorax sp. P1_H12_2 | reverse complement strand
ACCTGAGGATGTTGACCAAGCGTCGCGGGCGGTCCCCGAAGGCCAGGGCGGTCAGCGGCTCGAGGACCGTTGCCAGGTCGTTTCGTCCGTGCTCGTCCAGAAGATCATGTGCATCCAGACATCGCCAGATGGCTTGCACGGCGTGTTCGCACAACTCGGCATCCGACGGCGGCGGCGTCATTGCCTCCGGGTCGCTCGATGGACTCAGCGGCATCGGCGGCATGCCGCGCGCTTCTTGGCGTACCAGGTGTGTTCGTGAAGGCATGGGCTGCTCCTTCAGCCAGACACGATACGCCGCAGCGAGGCGTACGGCAATGCCTCAACCGGTGCGGTCACCCGGGCTTTGCCGAGGAGGCGTCTGAATCTCTCGAGAAGCCTCCAAAACCGGACAGAAAGGCGGGCGAGATTGCGCATCTCGGATAGCCAGGCAACGCGACACTGCGCAGACTTGCGATTCCCGACCGGGTGCAGCAGAACGAAGACAGGGCGCCCCGTCTGCGGCCGGGCGACCAGGGGATCCGGTTCGCACGCCGTCGGCGTACAAGGCCCGGCATTCTCTTGAAGGAAGGAATCTCATGACCTCTCGCGCGGCCGTTCTCGCATTGCACTACCAGAATGAAGTGCTTCATCCCGATGGCCGCATCCGTGTCGGATTGGCAGAAAACGACCCGGTGCGAGACCGCGTGATCGGCGCCGCGCAGCGGTTGCTCGCAGGCGCCCGGAAGATGCAGTTGCCGATCATCCATGTTCGCATTGCCTTTCGCCCGGACTATGCGGACTGCCCCAGGAACACGCCGATCTTCCGCAAGACCGTCGAGCTCGGTGCGGTCAAGGACGGAGAGTGGGGCGCCGAGTTCATGAAATCACTGGCGCCGCAGCAAAGCCATCGTGAGTTCGTGGTGACTCACACGCGCATCAGCGCCTTCGTCGGCACCTCTGTCGATCAGACCCTGCGCATGCTTGACGTCACGCATTTGATCGTTGCCGGTGTTGCAACGCACTCCGTGGTCGAAAACACGGTGCGGGACGCGGCGGATCGTGGATACGAGATCCTGGTGGCGGCCGACGCATGTGCTGCAGGCGCGCCGCAGGTGCACGAAGGCGCGTTGACCAGCATGGGGCTCATCGCGGGCATCACCGATGTGAACGGTGCGCTGAAGGCGGTGGCGGGTGGCACGTTGTGATCCCTCGGCCGGACGCTTGCGTCGTCGCGGAAATCGGATAGGCCGGTTTTTGTGGCTGCCGATTCTGGATATGCGGGCGCGAGCCTCGTCGATAGACTTCACCGCATCCTGACGATGAATACGCCCATGTTCCAGTGCGACCAGACACGCCTTCCCTGTCCGGCTTGCAGTCGGTGTCGAACGCCATGCGACACCGATCGAATCGAGTGCAGCCAAGGGAACATGTCGTGACCGCAGCAGTCATCATCGAGCAGTTGCTCCATGGGCTCGGCTATGGCCTCATGCTGTTTCTCCTGGCTGCGGGCTTGACCCTCGTGTTCGGCGTCATGGACACGATGAACCTCGCCCACGGGACGCTGTTCATGCTGGGCGCGTACTTCGGCGCGGTCGCGCATCAAGCGTCCGGCTCCTTCGTCGTCGCCGTCTTGTTCGCCGTCGTTGCGACCGTCGCACTCGCTGCCCTGCTGGAGTGCACGTTGATGCGTCGGCTTTATGCGAAGAGCCACCTCGTTCAGGTGACGGCGACCCTGGGGATCATCCTGATCGCCGATGACGCCGTGAAACTCGTTTGGGGCGCAGCGCCGATCCTCGCAGAGATGCCGCCCATGCTGACCGGTCCGCTCTACATCGTCGATGGCTGGTCCTATCCCGCCTACCGCGTGCTGATACTTCTCGCTGGCCTTGCCGTCGCGTTCTTCCTGTACGCCATTGTGAATCACACCCGGTTGGGGATGCTGGTGCGGGCCGGCGCATCCAATCGGGGCATGGCTGAACTGATGGGTGTCCGCGTCAGCGCCGTGTTCGCCGCAGTCTTTGCGCTCGGCGCAGCGCTTGCCGGGCTCGCTGGCGCGCTCATGGGGCCGATCACTTCCGTCCAGGTCGGAATGGGCGAATCCATCATGATCCCGGCCCTCATCGTCATCGTGATCGGCGGGATCGGGTCGATTCGAGGCGCCTTTCTCGCGGCGTTGATCGTCGGCCTGGTCGACACCGTCGGGCGCGCCTTCGCGCCGGCCTTCCTGCGTCAGTTCATGCAGCCCTCCCTGGTCTCCGACGTGGCACCGGCGCTGGCCAGCATGCTCACCTACGTGCTGATGGCGGCGGTCCTTTGCTACCGTCCCAGTGGCCTGTTCCCCGCCCGTGGCTGAGAGGATCGACCTATGAGCCTCGATGCCCCCCTCGAAAACGCGCCTCGGTTCGAGGCGCCGAGTCTTGCGCCTCCTGCATCGCGCCGGCTGAGCGACCATGTCCTGCCGATGGTGCTCGTCGCCTTGCTGCTGGTACTGCCCATGCTGACTGCGGCGTTCGACCTCGACTACTACCTGAGCTTCCTTCGTCGAGTGATGATCATGGCGCTGGCTGCCACAAGCCTGAACCTGCTCGTCGGCTACGGCGGGATGTTCGCACTCGGTCACGCGGGCTTCATGGGCGTCGGGGCCTACGCAGTCGTTGCGTTGACGGAAGCAGGACTTGTGTCGGCCTGGATCATATGGCCGCTGTCCGCAGCGATCGCCGCACTCGCTGCAGCCGCCATCGGATCCGTTGCATTGCGCGCCAAGGGCGTGTATTTCATCATGAGCACGCTGGCGTTCGCCCAGATGCTCTACTACCTGGCAAGCTCGCTTCGGATCTACGGTGGCGACGACGGCCACAGCCTGACGACCCTGCCGTCATTGGGCGCCGGGCTCGACATCAAGGACGATGCGACGTTCTATGGGGTGGTCGTGATTCTTGTCACCGCCTGCTTTGCAGGAACCACCTGTTTCCTGCGTTCGCGCTTCGGGCGTGCGTTGTGTGCGGTGCGTGACAACGAGACACGCATGACCGCCCTGGGCTATCCCGTCTTCAAGATCCGCTTCCTGACTTTCGTCCTTGCCGGCGCGGTTGCGGGGCTCGCAGGCGCCCTGCTCGTCACGCACAACGGCTTCGTGAGCCCCTCCAGCATGCACTGGTCGCAATCCGCCAACATGCTCGTCATCGTTGTGCTCGGTGGGCTGGGCTGGCGCTGGGGTGCGGTCGTGGGCGTTTGCGTCTGGATGGTGCTTGAAGAAGTCTTGCGGCAATGGACCGAGTACTGGCACTGGCCCTTGGGCGTGCTGCTCATCATCATCGTTCTGGCGGCGCCGCGCGGGCTTTGCGCCCTGATCGCCTCGTGGCGCTCGAACGTCGACTCCTCCTCCCACCAGGCGCCTCCATCGTGAACCAGGCTTCTCTTCTTCGGGTTGTGGGTCTGCGCAAATCCTTTCAAAAGCTGGTCGCCACCGATGACGTCAGTCTGGATGTCCTGCCACGCGAGATCCATGCGTTGATCGGTCCCAATGGAGCGGGAAAGAGCACTTTGGTGAATCTCATCTCCGGGCATATTCCCGTCGATGGTGGATCCATCAGCCTCGCAGGGGTGGACCTGACGCGCATGTCAGCCCATGCACGGGTCCGCGCGGGCATGTCGCGGTGTTTCCAGGTCACCAGTATCTTTCGGGACGACAGTGTCCTCGACAATCTGCGTCTGGCAGTGCAGGCCAGTTCACCCCATCCGCTGAAAGCATGGGGCCATCGGGATGCGGAGCCCGAACTGGTCGAACGTGCCGTCGAGCTTGCACGAAGGGTCGGTCTGCTCGAGTCGCTCGCGCAGACCGCCGGGACGCTGCCTCATGGCGCGCAACGCCAACTCGACATCGCGCTGTCCCTGGCATCGGCTCCCAAGCTTCTGGTATTGGACGAGCCCATGGCCGGAATGGGGCCGCACGAATCGGAGCGCATGACACTGCTCATTCAAGAACTACGGCGAGACATGGCCATTCTGCTCATCGAGCATGACATGGACGCCGTGTTCCGGCTCGCCAACCGGATCTCGGTCCTTGTGGGGGGTCGGGTCATCGCGACCGGGGATGGCGCCACCATCCGGAACGATCCCAACGTCCAATCCGCCTACCTCGGATCCGAGGCGCTGTCATGACCGCAACGTCTCTACTGAGCTGCAGGAATCTGACGGCCAAGTACGGTGCAAGCCAGGTCCTGTTCGGCATCGATCTGGACATTCACGCGGGTCAGGTGGTCTCGCTTCTCGGGCGCAACGGCATGGGCAAGAGCACGACGATCAAGAGTCTGCTTGGCGTGCTCCGGTCGGTCACGGGTGACACCTGGTTCGCCGATCGCCCGCTTGCCGGCCTGCGCGCTGATGCCATCGCGCGGCTTGGGATCGCCGTCGTACCGGAGGGCCGTCAGTGCTTTCCCAATCTCACCGTCCGCGAGCATCTGATGGCGTTTGCCCGCCCGCCGGTTGCGGCCGGACGCGAAGCGCCGCAATGGACGCCGTCGCGGCTGTTCAAGCTCTTTCCTCGCCTGGCGGAGCGGCAGCGGAATTTTGGAAATCAACTCTCGGGAGGTGAGCAACAGATGCTCGCTATCGCCCGAGCGCTTTCGACCAATCCACGGTTGTTGGTCCTCGACGAGGCCACGGAGGGGCTCGCGCCCTTGATCCGCGAAGAGATCTGGAACTGCCTGAGGCTTCTGCGCTCAGAGGGACAGACGACGTTGGTCGTTGACAAGTATGTCGACCGCCTGCTCGCCATTGCGGATCAGCACGTTGTCCTCGAGCGGGGTCGCGTGGTCTGGCGCGGCGATTCGCAATCGTTGGCGAACGACAGATCCATCTGGACGCGGTACCTGAGCGTCTGAGGCCCGCGGCTTTGCCACCCCAAGGGCCCCAGAGAGCCACGGCGTTTGCCTTGGACCGGGGCCCCGGACTGGCTACTGCACCAGCGCCAGCACGCGCAACGGTGACCCTGAACCGCCTTCGATCTTCAAGGGCGCCGCGACGATCAGCGCACCCTGCGGCGGCAACTGGTCCAGGTTCCTCAGGCACTGAAGGCCATATTTGTTCGCGCCATGCATGAGGGTGTGACACGGGTAGCCGAGCGTCCAGCTGTGAGACTGGCCTGCATCGGTGTTGATGGTCTCGACCCCGAAGCCTCGAACGTCACGCTCGCGTATCAGCCACTCGACCGCCTCCGGTGTGGGGCCTGGTGTGTGCGGGCCGTCTTCGCGCATGTTGACGAAGGACGCGGGGTCGACGATGCGCCTGCTCCAGTCGGTTCGGAACAGCAGCCAGGCCCCGGCCTGGATCCGGCCGTGACGCTGTTCCCAAGCCTGAAGGAACTCGACGGTGAGAAGCCAGTCGGGGTCGCGGGCGACCTCCGCACTGGCGTCGACGACACAGGCCGGTCCGAAGAACTGATGAGGGTCGATCGTGTCGACCGTGTTGTTCGCGTGGTCCTTGCCGGTCACCCAGTGAACAGGTGCATCGAAGTGAGTACCCGTGTGCTCGCCGCAGGAGAAATTGTTCCAGTACCAGCCTGGGCCGGCCTCGTCATAGTGCGAGATGCGTTCCATCTTGAAACCTGCCACCTGGCCGAACTGCGGGGGCAGTTGAAGCGCCGGAAAATCGGGCGACAGGGTGTGCGTCAGGTCGACGACGCGTACGGCGCCGCTGGCAAGGCCTTGTGCCAACTCAATAAGCGAAGAGGTTGTCATTGGGTGCTCGTTCTCCTGGGTTGTTGAATTCAGTTGTGCGCCGGTCGCTTGCCCTAGGCGGCTCCCAGCGCCTTGGCCATGTGAAACCCCGACCCTCCGCCCAGACCCGGACCGGGATGCGTCGATGCTCCGATATGCCAAAGGCGGGAGATCGGTGTTTCGTGGTTGCGTAGCGAACGCGACTGGCGCCAGAGGAACGACTGATCGAGGCCGCAATCGCCGCCGTAGGGGTCACCACCGACCAGGTTGATATTGAGCCGCTCCAGGTCAGTGGGCGAGATGACGTGGCGGGCGAGAATGCTGCGCTCGAGATTTGGCACATGCCTGGCGATGCTCGCCACGATCCGATCTGCATACGCCTCGCGCAAGGCAACAGACCACTGTCCCCCCGGCGCCACTTCAATCTCGCCAGCGGCATCGCCGACGGGCTCGCGCGGGCATTCCGGCAGCTGAATCCACAGGATGTGACGCCCCGGGGGCGCACGACTTGGATCGAAGGCCGTGGGCTGCGCGATGCAAATGGTGGGCTCGGCCGGCAGAAGTCCGCGCTCTGCCTCGTTGACGGCCCGCGACACGGCGTTGGCGCCGCCGGTGAGGTGCAGGTAGCCGACCCGTGCCAGTTCGTCATTCGACCATTCCGGCGCTTCTGAAAGAGCGAGATGGATCTGCATGTTGCCCTTCCCGTAGCGCCACTTCTGCGCGTGGACCCTCACCTCGGAAGGAATTTGGTCTGACGTCAGGAGTCGGCCGTAGAGCTGGGTCGGCGTGACGTTGCAAATGACCTCGGCAGCGCGATGTTCACGCCCGTCAGCCAACTGCACGCCGACAGCGCGCCCGTTCTGGACCAGGATTCGAGCCACGTCGGCGTGGGTCTCGAACTCGCCGCCGGCATCGACGATCAGGCGCTGAAATGCGTGGACGAAATTTGCGTTTCCGCCACGAACGATCGGCATGCCCACCGATTCCACGGTGAATGCGACCACCTTGGCCATGAGCGCCGACAACGGTGCGTCGGGACCCAGCCCGCAATGCAGCACCCAGGGCGCCAGGAGGGCGCCTGGCAGATCGGAACCGAAGGCTTGTTCGAGCCATGTGCGCGCGGTCGGCATCATGCTGCCAATGAAGCCAGCCATTCCATGCGCGCCTTCCTTCCATGCGGCGGCCGCCAGCGTCTTGGCGGTGCCGAGGCGCCAGAGCTCATTGCCGAGCAACGAGAACACGAGCGGCGCCTGCTGCGTGATCTCCTCCACTGCGGCAGCGTAGGCAGCGCCATCGCCCGAGTGGATGGCATCGAAGCGGGCGAGGTTCGCCTCGCGCGAGGTGGACAACACGACGTGACGTCCGTCGGGCAACAGCGCGCCGGTCGGCAAGGTGGTGTTGGCGTAAAGCAGACCTGCATCGTGGAGTGCGCTACCCAATGCAGCGTAGGCCGGCCCGACCAGGAAAAGCGGGTGTGCGGTCGACAGCGTGTCGTGTCGAAAGCCGGGCAGGGTGAGCTCATCCGTACGGATGCAGCCGCCGAGTGTGGCTTCGCGCTCGAGAACACGAACCTTGCGGCCGCTGCGCGCCAGCAGTGCCGCGCAAACCAGCGAATTGATGCCGCTGCCGACGATTAACGCGTCGATGCGGCGATTGGAGGCATAGGACATGGCCCCATGGTGCTGCGAGCGGCGTTGCGCGGCTATCCGCTACGCACCTTTCGACGTGCGGAACTATCCGAATTTCGCAGCGTTGGGCGGGCCTGGCCTCAGGACAGACGGCCGGTCTGGCGCGGCAACTCACCGAATCGCTCGCGGTAGTAGGCCGAGAATCGACCCAGATGGCCAAAGCCGTGCGCCATCGCGGCTTCGGTCACGCTGATGGGCGACGTAGCGAGCCGATCGCGCGCGGCCTCGAGGCGCAGGTTTCGCAGCAGCACCATGGGAGCGACGCCGCGGTGCTGATGGCACAGGGCATTCAGGCTGCGCGGAGAAATGCCAGCCGCACGGGCCAGGTCGGCCAGGGAGATCGGTGCGAACAGGCGGCTGCGAATGTAGCGTTCCAGCTGATCGAGCCGGGCGTTTTCCGAGGCATTTGCTGGAACTTCGCCTGAATCTCCGTCAACGCCAGGTCGTTCAGACCGGCGTGCAGAGGGTTGGTGAGTGAGAAGAAATGATGCTGCGGTGCGCTCGAACTGGCCGAGCCATGCCGGGTGCAGGGAGGACGCGTCGTGGGTCGGCAGCAGTGCGAGCAATTGGCGCAGCAACGCGTGCCAATGGACGGCAAGCTTGGCGTCCAGCTTGAACAAGGGGTCGACCCAAGGCATCGAATCGCCCTCGACGCCTGACTTGCCCCATGTGCCGTGCACCAGGTCGCCAGGAATCTTCAGGATGAGCTGCTTGCAGCCCTGCTGCCATAGAAGGCGCACACGCTGAAACGGAGCGATGACCGCGATCTCGCCTTGCGCCACCTGCACCGACCGACCTTCGACTTCGATCTCGGATGCGCCCAGCAGCGGCATCTGCACCAGAATGAAATCTTCGAAGACGTCGGGAGTCACCTCGACCTCGGCTCCGTAGCTCAGGATCATGAGGCTGATACGCTCGAGGTGCCTCTTGTACAACGAGGTTGTCACCTCGCCTCTCCCCCAGCGCAAGCTGTGATTCACGATTGCGCGACTGAGCTCGCTGTGCGATTCCACCGCCGAGCGTGAACTGAACACGGGGCTCTTGTAGATCTGCGCAAGATTCAGCGCTGGGGCAGCGGCATTCATGAGGGCCTTTCTGACCCCATCTTGCGGCCGCATTCAGGGCCGATCTGCGTGAGGTCTACATAATTTAATCCTAAAGCACCTGGGAACTGCCGGCATCAGGGTCAGCCCGGGGTTGAGTGACCAGGTCGCTTGTGCACCCAGTGCAAGATCGATGCCATGGGCATCACCTGCTGATTCACCGCGCCGCCCTCGGCTCGGATCGCCGCGGGATTTCCATCGCCCGGAAGAATTGTCCGAAATTGGCAACCGAATGCACCCCATCCATCCGAATCCGGCAAAAGTCCATGCCGGTTGCTGATTGCGGATAAGAGATGCCAGCTTCGGCTTTTGCGGTCGGACACGAGTCAATAGATTCGCATGCATGCTCTTGTCGTCACTGCCGGATTCATGCCCACACTCGAATTGCGCGTCGAGAAGATAGACGCCATCACACCGCGCATCCGCCGCCTGGTGCTCGCCACAGCCGACGGCAGCGCCGTGCCGTCCTACGAGCCTGGCGCGCATCTCGAGTTGCACGTGCCGGATGAAGACGGAACCGTGCGCCTTCATCGCGCCTATTCGCTGGTCACGCCGGCCGATGGCGGCAGTCGCTACGAGATCGCGGTGCAGCGCGAGGACGGGGGCGACGGTGGGTCGCGCTGGGTGCATGGTCTCCAGGAAGGCGCGAGCGTCAAGGCGTCGACGCCCCGCAATCTGTTTGCACTCGCGCCGTCGGCTCAAGATCACTTGCTTCTGGCTGCGGGGATCGGCATCACCCCCATTCTGTGCATGGCGCGAGCGCTGCGGCACGCGCAGGCACCATTCACGCTCCACTACGCCGCGCGCAGCCCGAAGGAGGCGGCCTACTGTGAAGAGATCGCATCGATGCCAGGCGCTCGCTGCTGGTTCGACGGCGGCGATCCGCAGCAGGGGCTGCCGCTGGGCGAAGCCATTGGGGCGGCTGCTCCACACCGTCACTTGTACGTGTGCGGACCGAAGGGATTCATTGCGGCTGCGCTCGCAGCGGCGCTGGCGCTTGGGTGGGACGAGTCCACCCTGCACTGCGAACTGTTCGCTGGTTCGCTGGAGGCCGCAGGCGACCGAGCGTTCAGTGTCGACCTGGCCGTGAGCGGCTGCACGCTGGACGTGCCGGCGGGCACGACCGTGCTCGAAGCCATGGAGGCTGCCGGCCTGGATCCGATGTTCGATTGTCGTCGAGGGGATTGCGGCGTTTGCGTCGTCAAGGTCCTGGGCGGTGAACCGGATCATCGCGACATGTGCCTGTCTCCGCGAGACCGTGAAAGTGGCTCGTTCTGCGCTTGTGTTTCGCGGGCCCGCTCGGACCGCCTTGTGCTCGAAATCTGACTCCTGAAGGAAATCCCAATGACACTCACCCATGAGGAAATCGCAGCGCTTGTGCGCCCGGACAGTGTGCACAAGAGCGTCTATACGGACCCGCGCATCTTTGCACTCGAGATGGATCGCATCTATGGCCAGGCATGGATCTACGTAGGCCATGAGAGCCAGGTTCCCGCCCTGGGCGACTATCACACGACGCGCCTCGGCGACCAGGATGTGGTGATGGTGCGCGCTGCGGACAAGAAGGTCCACGTGCTGTACAACCGCTGCCCTCACAAGGGCGCGAAGCTGGTCGCAGAGGGAGACGGCTGTGCCGGCAAGTTCTTCCGTTGTCCTTACCACGCATGGACTTTCAAGCTGGATGGAAGTCATCTGTCTGCGYCGCTGAAGAGCGGGCTGGAAAACACCAACTATGACCCGGCTCATCCGGACTTCTCGATGCGGTCGCTGGCCCGTGTCGAAAGCTATCGCGGGTTCGTGTTCGCAAGCCAGTCGGGCGATGGTCCTGATCTGCGCGGCTTTCTCGGCGGGGTGATCTCGTCGATCGACAATCTGTGCGATCGCTCGCCGGTGGGCGAGGTGGAAGTGGCCGGTGGCACCTTCCGGGTGATGCAGGAGTCGAACTGGAAGGTGTTCTACGAGAACCTGCATGACACCATGCATGCGCGCGTGACGCACGAGTCTTCCGTCGTGGCTGCGCGCGAAGAAGCGAAGGCGCTCGGTGAGATGCCCTTCGAGCTGCTGATCATGGACGGCAACGGTGAGCCCTATGAGTTTTGGGAAAAGCTCGAGTTGCGGGCCTACGAGAACGGGCACGGCTACATGGAGGCGATCTTCGACCCTGCGGCCGCCACGCGAGACGCTGTGTCGCGGGCGCACTTCAAGTCKCTTGCGGATGTGCACGGCGAAGAGCGAGCACGGGAGATCCTCGGCATGAACCGTCACAACACCATCGTCTACGGCAGCGGATCGCCGCACACCGTGTTCCAGCAGTTCCGCGTGATCCGTCCTGTCAGCGTGAACCGCACCATGGTCGAGATCCAGACCTTCCGCCTCAAGGGCGCACCGCCCGAGGTGTTCGATCGTGCGC
>NZ_JBFUCI010000201.1:0-10952 GCF_056405335.1 Variovorax sp. P1_H12_2 | reverse complement strand
GCCACCGTCAGTACCGACATGAAGGCCCGCTCGCGCTCCATCGCGATGTCGCGAATCTGATCGTGAATGGCGCGGCCGGACGGCGTGAGCGTGGCGATTCGCGCCCGTCCGTCCTGCGGATCCAGCGCGAGTTCGATGAAGCCGCGCGCCTGCATGCTCTTGAAACAGCGRCTCATCGAGGCCTTGTCCATGCCGATGATGCCGCAGGCCTTCTGCGCCGAGATGGACCCTTCGATCGCGAGCAGCACCAGGACGCGCCAGCTCTCGATCCCGACATCGAACGCGGCAAGATAGGCCTGCGAGGCCCCGCTCGACAGCTTGTTGGCGATCCAGCTGAGATAGGCGGGCGCGTAGTTGTCCAGATCGACAACGTCGCCCCTTGCTGCCTTGGAAGGGGTCTTGCGCGCGGAAGTGGTCTTGGTACGAGGCATCGAATGAGGACTGGAGTTGCTGGCGCCACTGTAGCCGCCCCGGGAAGCCGTCAGGCTTCGATCGCGCCCGCTGCGGCCTGCTTCTTGAGCAACTCGGCGACGATGCGCCTTGCCCTGTTCGCGCCCGCATCGACGTGGATGTCCGTCCAGGTTGCCCTCTCGCCGAACTCCAGCATGTTCCGGTATTGCGCTTCGATGACGGTGCGGTCCTCGTCGAACGTGAAAGCCGTCTGTTGAATCACGGCGTCGATGTTCTCCGGCATGTCCGGGTGCTTGGTGCTGGCCATGCTCCAGAAGTAGTGGCAGGTCTCGTCGGTTTCCGGGGTGATGCCGTGGAAGCCGCGCATGTGGAAGCCGCCGCGTTTGGGATCGTCGATGGCGTCGGTGCCCGGCTCCACGGCACCGGTCCAGATGCGCAGGTGGGTGAGATCGAATTCGATCTCCTGCCAGCGCTCACATTTCTCGCCGAAGGGCCAGGCGGCGCGGTAGGTCGGCGGTGGCGACGAATTGGGCATCAGGCGCACGACCTTGACCTGCTCGCCTTCGGATGACACCTTCATGGGTGCGTTCATGTGCAGCTTGGCGTCACCACCGATGGTCTGCAGATGGACATAGCCCAGGTGGCTCAGGTCGAGCAGGTTGTCGTGGATCAGCTGCCAGGGTGACTTGTAGTGGTAGTTGCCGCTGCCGAACTTGAAGCGAGGGTCGTCATGGAACGGATAGTCCGGCGCTGGGCGCACCGGCATGGCGGCTTCATCCCGGGGCATCCAGATCCAGATGATCTGGTTCTTCTCGACCACGTGGTAGGCCTTGACCCTGGCCTTGGCCGGGATGCGCTCCTGGCCGGGAATCTCGATGCATTGCCCATTCGGTGCGTACAGGAGGCCGTGGTAGCCGCAGCGCACGCCAGCGCCTTCGACCGTCCCGCACGACAGCGGCAGCGAACGGTGGCAGCAGCGGTCTTCCAGCGCCGCGACCTGCCCATCACCCGTGCGGAAGAGGACCACCTTCTGATTCAGGAAGGTCCGGGCAATGGGTTTGTCCGTGAGTTCGGACGAGAAGCCTGCCACATACCACTGGTCGAGTAGAAAGCGACTGGCATCGGCGTTCTCGGTCACGTTCTTGATGGGAATGCAGGTCGTCGTCATTCAGATTCTCCTTGGGGGGAAGAGTGGCAATTCAAAGGTCGAGCACCAGGAGCGGGGACAGGGCTCGCGAACAACATGGCGTGAACTGGTCGTTCGCCGCGCGCTCGGAATCGGTCAGGAAGGTGTCGCGGTGATCGGGGGTGCCTTCCAGCACACGCGTCAGGCAGGTCCCGCAAACGCCGGCTTCACAGGATGTCGGCACTTCCACGCCGTGCGCCGCCAGCACCTCGATCACGGTCTTGCCGGCCGGCACCCGGCAGCTCAGGCCGGTGCTTGCAACGCGCACCTCGAAGCTCTCGTCGGTTGCCGATGCGGTGTCAACGCCGGCGAAGTATTCGCGATGCAGCTGCCCTTCGGGCCAGCCCTGCCGCCTGGCAGTCTCCAGCACATGGTCCATGAAGCCGGTCGGTCCGCACACGTAGAGGTGGGTGCCATCGGAAGGGTTGGCCAGCACGCGCTGCGCATCGAATTTCTGCTCGGGAATGTCGTCCGCATGGAGCGCCACGCGGCTCGCGAAGCCCGCCGCCCCGATCTCTTCGAGAAAGGCCATGCGGCTCGCGGAACGGCCGCAGTAGTGCATCTCGAAAGGCCTGTCGCAGGCGTGCAGGGCGCGGGCCATTGCCAGGATCGGCGTCACGCCGATACCGCCTGCCAGCAGCAGGCTTCGCGCAGCCTCTGCCAGGGGGAAATGGTTGCGCGGCGAACTCACGCGCAGGAGGTCGCCGATCTGCACCCGCTCGTGCATGCCGGCTGATCCGCCGCGTGACTGCGCCTCGCGCAACACCGCGATGCGATAGCGGTTTCGCTCCGAAGGATCGTTGCTGAGGGAGTACTGGCGTATCAGCGAAGGCGCCACGTGGACGTCGATGTGCGCGCCGGCCGAGAAAGCGGGCAACGCGTCCCCGTCGACCGGCACGAGTTCGAAACTGCAGATGCCGTCTGCCTCTTCGACTCGCCGAGCGACACGAACCATCAATTCATTCGTCATGGAGTTTCATCGCCTCTTCGCCGCAGTCGGCCGGCTGCCCTGTGAATCGCGTGCGCACGTAGTCCTGCGTGGAGGCTTCCACCGCCGGGAGGTTTGCGTGAAGGCGGCGCAGCAATCCGAGCAGCACCTCCACTTCGTTGTCTTCCAGGACTGACAGGAAGGCGCGTTCGCGATCCAATGCCATGCCCATCATCTGGTCGTGCAGATGCCGCCCCTTGGACGTGAGCGCCGCGAGGCGAAGCCGGCCATCGGCACCGTCGAGCTCGGTGCGAATCAGCCCGCTTTCCTGCATGCTCTTGAAGCAGCGGCTGACCGAGCCCTTGTCCATGCCGATGACGACCGACACCTGCTGCGCCGAGATCGCACCCTCGGTCGCCAGCAAGACGAGGCAACGCCAGGTCTCGATGCCGACGTTGAAGGTCCCGAGGTAGTGCTGCGAGGCACCGCGCGACAGCTTGTTGGCGATCCAGGTCAGATAGGCGGGAACGTAGCGCTCCAGGTTCACCGTGTGCGGCGCAGCGCTTGCCTGAGGCGCAGCGACGGTGCTGAGTGTGCGATCGGTCATGTTGCAATGCTCGGCGGCCGCTCAGTGCACGGCCATGCCGACCCAGCGCTCGAGCGTCTCCGGGTCGGCCAACAGCGATGCGGCGTCGGCGTTGTGCACCACCGTCCCGTGGTCCAGGATGAGGGCACGCTCCGCGTAAGCCAGCGCCTCGTCCACCTGCTGCTCGACGATGACGACGGCAATGCCGGTCTCCCGGCTCAGGTTGCTGAAGGCGCGCAGCAACTCCTGCCGGATCAGCGGCGCGAGGCCCTCCAGGGGCTCGTCGAGCAGAAGCAGCGAGGGCCGGCCGAGCAGGGCCCGGGCGACCGAAAGCATCTGCTGCTCGCCACCCGACAGCTGGGTGCCCCCGTTGCGCCGACGCTCGGCGAGCCGCGGGAACAGGGCGTAGGCCTCGTCCAGCGCCCCGCGCGGCCGCCGCTTGAGGCCGGCCAACAGGTTTTCCTCGACGGTCAGCGATGGAAAGATGTCCCGTGTCTGCGGCACGTAGCCCAGGCCGAGGTCCGCACGCTGGTGCGGCGCAAGCGCCGAAATGTCATCCCCGCAGAACGTGATCCGGCCACTGCGAAGCGGCACCAGGCCCATGATGGCTCGCAGCGCGGTGGTCTTGCCCACGCCGTTGCGCCCGACCATCGCCAGGCGCTCCTGATCCGCCATTTCGAATGACAGGCCGTTCAATACGGTGGTGGGACCGTAACCCGCCACCACGCCCTCGAGCTTGAGGATCGATCTCGCCATGTTCAGTTTCCCAGGTAGGCTGCCCGCACCATGGGGTCGCGGCGGATGTCGTCGGGGGAGCCGTCGGCCAGCACCGCGCCGTCGGCCAGCACCAGGATGCGGTTGGCGAAGCGGAACACGAGGTCCATGTCGTGCTCGATGATGAGCACGGCCAGGTCTCGCGGCAGTGCGTCCAGTGCCGCGAGCAGGCGCGCGCCATCGCCCTTGGGGACACCGGCCATCGGCTCGTCCAGCAGCAGGACCTTGGGCCGCAGCGCCAGTGCCAGCGCCATCTCGATCAGGCGCTGCTCGCCATACGCAAGGTCCTGCGTCGCTGTGCTTGCATGCGCATTCAGGCCGAAGCGAGAGAGGATCTCCCGTGCCTCCGCTTGCAGGGTGGGGTACGCATCGATGCTGCGCCACATCCCGCCGGTCAACCGTTCGCGCTCGAACAACGCGAGCTCGATCTGGCGCTGCACCGCGAAGTGCGGCGCCAGCGTCGTGATCTGGAAGGTGCGGGCCAGGCCGGCGCGCACCCGCTGGGCCTGGTTCAGCCGCGTGGCGTTCTCGCCGCGGAGCCAGATTTCGCCCGCGTCGGAGGCCAGGACGCCGCTCATTTGATTGACCAGCGTGGTCTTTCCCGCACCGTTGGGACCGATCAGCGCCATGCGGTCGCCGGCGCTCAGCGCAAACGACACACCACGTGTCACGTGGAGGCCACCGAAGCGCTTGTCCAGGGATTTGAGCTCGAGCAGGACGCTCATCGCACACCTCCGGCACGGCGACGCAGCCAGGCCCAGGCCTTGGCCGGCGACACCAGGACGACCAGCATCAGCAAGGCGCCGACCACGAACAGCCAGTGGTAGGGATTGATGGAGGCCGCCGTGTGGTGCAGCAGCGTGAACACTGCAGCGCCGACCAGCGCGCCGGTGAGCCGCCCTGCCCCGCCGAGGATGAGCATGACCAGTGCCTCGGCGGACAGCGCGAACGACAGGCTGTCCATGCCGACGACCGCATTGGTCTGCGCCGACAGCGCCCCGGCGGCACCGGCAACGGCGCCGGCGACCGTGTACAGGACCAGGAGCCGTGCGAACACCGGAGTGCCCAGCGCCGCCATCCGGGCGCGGTTCTCATGGATGCCGCGCACGGCGAGGCCGAACGGCGAATCGACCAGCCGGCGCGCGACGTAGAAGAGAACCACCAGCACGGCCAGCGCATAGAGGGCCGCGACCCGACCCTCGAGATCGAAGGCAAAACGCCCCAGCACAGGCCCCATGACGAAGCCGGACAAGCCGTCGTCGCCACCCGTCCAGTCGCGCGCCTTTTGCGCCAGGTTCAGCAGGATCTGCGACACCGCGACCGTGAGCATCAGGAAGGTGAAGCCCTGGTAGCGCAGCAGGAACGCGCCCGACAGCAGCGCCAGGCCCGCGCCGGCGGCGATGCCGACTGCCAGGCCGATCAAGGGGTCGGGGTGGACCTGCAGCGCGAAGATGCCCGCGGCATAGGCGCCCATCCCGAACAAGGCGGCATGGCCCAGGGTCGCCAGGCCGGCGATGCCCACCACGAGGTCCAGGGACAGCACGAACAGCGCGGTGATGAAGATGCGGGTCAGCAGGCCCAGCTGCTCCGGCATCCAGGCGCAGGTCGACAAGCCGATCACGAGAAGCGCAGCGGGCGCGCGCCAGGCCGGCGCGCAGCGCGGAGCGGCGGCTTGCTGCGGCGGCACCGCGAGCGCCGGCGTTGTCGTCATGGTGTTCATCGTTTCAGCAGGCCATCGGGACGCCAGGCCAGCAATGCGGCCATGGCAACAAAGAAGAAAAGGCTTCCCCATTCCGAGGCGAGGTACTTGCTGGCGGTTTCAATGACGCCGAGCAGCACGGCCGCAACCAGCGAGCCGGTGATGCTGCCCATGCCACCCACCGCGACGACCACCAGGACCAGCACCAGGTACTTGAGGGCGTAGTAGGGCTCCAGCGGCATCAGCTCGGCGCCCAGAATGCCACCCAGGCCGGCCAGGGCTGCCCCGGCGGCGAAGCTCGCGCATTGCACCGTCCGAATGGGAATGCCCAACGTCGAGGCGGTGCCACTGTGGTCGACGGCCGCACGCAGCCAGATACCGAAGCGCGTGCGTGTGACCGTCCAGGCCGTCAAGGCGGCCACTGCACAGCCGGCAGCGATGACCAGCAGGCGTTGGGTGGGCAGCGTGCGAAAGCCCAGATCCACCGAGCCCRCCAGCAAAGGCGGCAGCGGGATCATCTGCACCTGGGGGCCGACCAGCGCGTTGGTGGCGGCGATCAGCACGAAGCTCAGTCCGATCGTGAACAGCACCTGATCGAGTTCCTTGCGGCGGTACAGGTGACGCAGCACGAGCAGCTCGAGCACGGCGCCCAGCAAACCCGTCGCCACGATGGCCGCGGGCACGGCAAGCCAGAAGCTCCATTGGGCTTCGCGGGTCAGGAGAGCGGCGCAGTAGCCGCCCACCATCGCGAAGGCGCCATGGCTCAGATTGACGAAGCGCATCAGACCGAGCGTCACCGACAGGCCGACGGCAATGACGAACAGCACCATGCCGTAGGCCAGCCCGTCGATCAGGATGTTGAGGAAAGTGTTCACGGGACGGAACTCAGGGGATGCGATGCGGACAGGAGTTCACTTCTCCAGGCCGAAGTCGGTCTGGGGCCCGAAGCTCTGCAGCTCCTTGTTGACCAGTTGGTCGCCCACCTTCTCCACCTTGCGCAGATAGACGTTCTGCACGATGTGACGCGTCTTGGGATCGATGTTCACGGGTCCACGGGGGCTTTCCCACTTGAGGGTGCGGGCGGCGGCGAGCGCCTTGGCACCGTCCTTCTTGCCGCCCGTCGCCTCGATCATCTGGTGGATGACGTACATGCCGTCCCAAGCGCCGACCGATGCGTAGTTGGCGACGGCGTTCGGATCCCGCTTCTTCAGCGCGTCGACGAATTTCTTGTTCTCAGGCGAGTCGTGCGCGCCTGAATAGTGGAAGGCCGTGGTCAGGCCCAGCGCGGCGGCACCGAATTTCTGCAGGTCGAACTCGTCGGTCTCGGCGCTTCCGAGGAACTGCACGCCGGCCTTGGCCAGCCCGTTCTCGTTGTAGGCCTTGACGAAGCCCAAATTGGGTGGGCCGCCGGGGAGGAAGGTATAGACCGCTTGCGCGCCGCTCGCCTTGATGCGCTGCACGAAGGGGCCGAAGTCGGTGGTGGCCATCGGCATGCGGATGCTCTCGACCACCGTCCCGCCCTGCTTGGTGAACTCGCTCTTGAAGGCCGTCTCGGCGTCGATGCCGGGCCCGTAGTCGGTGACGGCCGTGACGATCTTCTTCATGTTCTGCTTCGCCGCCCATTGCGCGGCCGGCACGGTGACCTGCCACAGCGTGTAGCTCGTGCGGACGAAGAACTCGGACTTCTCGGTGATGGCCGAAGTCGCGGCATTGAAGATGACCGTCGGCGTCTGCGACTGCTGAATCAGCGGCGCCACCGCCATGGCATTGGGCGTGAACACGAACCCGCCCAGGTAGTCCACCTTGTCCTTGACGATCAACTCCTGAACCAGGGTCTTGGTCAGGCTTGGATTGGGTCCTCCGGTGTCCCGGTAGATGAACTCGATGTCCTTGCCGGCCAGTTTGCCGCCCTGGCTGGCGACATAGCTTTCCGCGGCAGCCTTGAACAGGGACCCGTAGTGCGCGAACGGCCCCGAAAAGGGTCCGATGATCCCGACCTTGACGGCTTGCGCCATGGCCTGGGGTGCGGCGAGCGACAGCCCTGCTGAGGCGAAGAGTGCACACGCAATGGCGCGACGGTTGAGTTTCATCGTGGTCTCCAGTTGTGGGTCTGCCTGTGCAGCGGCCGTGGTTCCTGCTCAGGCTGGACGTGATTGTGATTGCCATATCAACTAGTTGCAATGCCAACTAGTTGGGGGTTTACCCTAGAAGGCGTGGGGAGCGGCCCTGCACAATCGTCGAGAATCCCGGCGACCACCCATTCCACGGACGGGGTCGCCCGGCTGGAGCGCCAACTCGGCACATCCTGCGATACGCAGCGCTATACCCAACGCTGGACGGCTTCGGCGGTGTCGCTCGGCTTGGTGTTGAAGCAAATTCGGGCCTGAGGTGCAGCTCGATGCACCACATTGACCAGTTGCTCGAAGAGAAGAAAGTAAGCGGGGATGGCCCGGATGCCCGCACCGATGACCACGCAGTCGAACGGCTTTTCGGAGAGCTTCCGGGCAACCACATCTGCAGCCGTATCCCCGAGGTCCGTCAGGCAGAGTTCCGCTTCATAGCCCAGTGCGGCAAGTCTTGCCTGGTCCGCCCCAAGCCCAGAGCGAACCTTGTCTGCGTTCATGTCCGGCATCGTGCTGAAGTCGACCAGGTCCGGCTCCAACCCGATCACCAGCACCAGCGTCTTCTTCATTCGCGCCCGATCACAAGTCGCAATCGATGGTTCGCAGTTGCCGTCAATGCGCTGGCCTAACTCTTCTTGGAGGTCTTTGCGAAGAACTGCGTCGGCTGATGCTGAACGGCCTCACTGTCGCATTTGGGGCAACGCAAGCGAGCAGTCTCATGCTCAGCGACGTGTTCGATGTGCTCGAAAACCTCGCCGCACTTTGTGCAACGATACTGGTACGTAGGCATGGCACTTCTCCACCGCAGGGACGGAGGCAAGCGCCCGCCCCTAGCGTCTTATCCTACGACGATGGCGCCGCCTTGGAAACCCTTTTTCGGTCGAGGTCGGCCAGTGGCCGGCCGACTGCCGACCACGGCATGATGGCCGCCAAGCTCGACCTCAATGGCTCCCGATGCGGTGAACCTCCAGATCCGGATTGAAATGAATCGACGACACCTTCTCATGCTGGCCGGCTTGCAGTCGGCCTTGACGCTTTCGGCCTGCGGCAAGCGCAAGCCTTCTGTTGCGGCGCTGAAATCCGATGCGCGTGTCCTGGCGCTGGGCGACAGCTTGACCATGGGCTATGGCGCCACGCCCGAGCAGGCCTGGCCAACGCGACTGGCGCAATTGACGGGCTGGCAGGTCGACAATGAAGGCGTCAGTGGCGACACCTCCGCCGGTGCGTTGCAGCGCCTGGAGGCATTGCTGGCGATGAACAGCTACGACGCGGTTCTGGTCGGCATCGGTGGGAACGACATGCTGCGCGGCATCTCGCAGCAGACCACGACGGACCACGTGGCGGCGATCGTGCGCATGGCACTCGCGCACACGCCTTACGTGGCGGTGATCGCGACGCCCGCGCCCGAGCCGCTGCGCGCGACCGTCGGTTCCCTCAGCGATGCCGGCTTCTACGAAGTGGTGGCGAAGGCCGAGAAGGTGCTTCTGATACCGGACGTGTACGCCGCCGTTCTGTCGGATGCGGCACTGCGGTCGGACCGCATTCATGCGAACGCGCAAGGCTACGCGGTGGTGGCGCAGCAACTGGCYGACAAGCTGAAGGCGGCGGGCTGGCGCTGAGAGGGAAGGTCCATGTCGGGCCTATTTCTTCGCCGCGCCGCTGTCGAGCCCCAGGATCACGACCTTTGCATGCCTCGGCTTCGTGGGCCAGGCGACCATGGTGAAGCCCTCCGCCACCGCAACCTTCTGTACGCCGTCGACGGCGTACGTGATCACGCCGCCCCCGATTCCGCCGCCACTTCCGAGCGGCCCTCCCCAGAGTTTCTGTCCGGTGGAAGCATCCAGCGCATAGAAATTGCCTCCGAGGTCGGCGAAGAACACGATGCCACCGGCCGTCGGCGTGATCGCTGCGACGACGGGATAGTTGGACTTGACGCGCCATTTCCAGACGCCGGTGTCGGCATCGCTGGCGTAGACCCATCCAGCCCAATGTCCGTCGGTGCGGTCTTCCTTGCCGAACATGTTGATCGGGTTGAGGGTTGCCATTCCGGTCCAGGGCTGGCCGACAGCCACCGACCGCAGCCTTTCATCGGTCTTGATCTTCACGGTATCGCACCAGTCCACGGTGCCGGTGATGATGAGGTTCGTGGTCGGATCGAAGCCGGGGGTGTTCCATTCGGTGCCTCCGACCGGACCCGGACAGAAGTGAACGTCCTGGCCGACGGCGAACGTGCCCTCGGCATTCTCGATCGTCGTGACCGGCACGCGGTAGAGCAGCTTGTTGCCTGGGAGCTCGTAGCCGTAGAGGTGCCCATCCTTCGGCGCGAGCGACATGATCTGCTTGCCGCCCATGGTTTGATGCAGGATCGGCGGACTGGACACGTCCCAGTCATGCCAGTCCTTCTTCACGACCTTGAAGTTTTTCTTGTAGTCGCCTGTCTTGGCGTCGAGCACCACGACCGAATCCGTGAAGAGGTTGTCGCCCTCGCGCGCGCCGGAAGCAAAGTCGGGCGCGGGGTTGCCTCCCGGGACATACAGCAGGCCGTTCCTGGTATCGAGCGTGTAGGAGGTCCAGGTCCCGCCGCCGCTGATGGGTATGCCTGGTGCGTTGTTCCAGGACTTCTCGTCGAGTGGCGACTTGCCCACCGGACCACGGACGACGTCGCCCTCGGTTTTGGGAACGAGGAAGAACTGCCAGACGACCTTGCCGGTCTTTGCGTCGAGGGCGTAGACCTTGCCCTTGCCACCCTTGTAATCCCCGCCGGCATTGCCGACGTACACGAGGCCATCCCACGCGATCGGTGCCGACGGCACCGACTCGCCGCGTTTCGGGTCGCAGATCGTCGTCTCCCACGCCTGCTTGCCGGTCTTGAAGTCGAAGGCCATCACCCGGCAGTCCTGGGTGCCGCGAAACAGCAGGCCGTCCATGTGGGCGGCGCCGCGGTTGGCTGGCAGGAGCGCGCCGGGATAGTCCAGGCGCGTGCGCCAGTTCTCGGCGCACGTGACCGGATCGATGGAGAAGATCTCGAACTCGGCGGTGCCGATCAATGCGTTGTTCACCATGATCAGGCCGGATTCGAAGGCCGTGAACATGCCGAGGTCGTAGGTGCACTGGACTTTCAGGTTTCCGACATTCTTCGTGTTGATCTGGTCGAGCGGCGAGAAGCGCTGCGAGGTGGGCGTCCGGTTGTAGCTCGGCCAGTCGCCGGCCGCCGCGTCGGGCCATGCCGCGTCGGCGGGGAGCGC
>NZ_JBFUCI010000200.1:0-10987 GCF_056405335.1 Variovorax sp. P1_H12_2 | reverse complement strand
GGCCAGCAGGCCCTGCGTGTAGGGATGCTGTGGCGCGTCGAACAGCAGCTGCACCGGCGCCTCCTCGACCTTGCGCCCGGCATACATGACCAGCACCCGGTCGGCCACTTCGGCCACCACGCCCAGGTCGTGCGTGATGATGACCAGCCCCATGCCCGAGTCGCGCTGGATCTGCGCCAGCAGCGCCAGGATCTGCGCCTGGATCGTGACGTCCAGCGCGGTGGTCGGCTCGTCGGCGATCAGCAGCTTGGGCTGGCAGGCGATGGCCATGGCGATCATCACGCGCTGGCACATGCCGCCCGACAGCCGATGCGGATACTCATGCAGGCGCGCCTGCGCGTTCGGAATGCTGACCTGCTTCAGCAGCCGCTCGGCGCGCTGCCATGCGGCCGCACGGCCGATGCGCTCATGCGCCTGCAGCATCTCGACCAGCTGCGCGCCCACCGTGCGCACCGGGTTGAGCGAATTCATCGGATCCTGGAAGATCATCGCGACATCGCGTCCGCGCACGTCCTGCAGCTCGCGTTCGGACAAACGCGCAAGGTCGCGTCCAAGCAAGCGGATGGCGCCGCCAGCCATCTGCACCTGCGGCTGCGGCAGCAGACCCAGCACCGACAGCGCGGTCAGCGATTTGCCGCATCCCGACTCCCCGACGATGGCCAGCGTCTCGCCCGCCGATACCGAGAATGACGTCCGGTCGATGGCTTTCGCACGGCCCGAGCGCGTGTGGAGAACGACGTCGAGATTTTCGACCTCGAGCAAGGCGGAACCAGCCATCAGCGGTGTCCCAGCTTGGGGTTGAGGGCGTCGTTCAACCCGTCGCCGACGAGGTTGAGCGCCAGCACCGTCAGCATGATGGCCGCGCCCGGGATCGCGCAGATGAACCACGATGTGCGGATCAGCGTGCGGCCGTCGCCGATCATGCGGCCCCAGCTGGCGATGTTGGGGTCGCCCAGGCCGAGGAAGGACAGCGCCGACTCGAACAGGATGGCGCTGGCCACGGTGAGCGACGACAGCACGATGATCGGCGGCAGCGCATTCGGGAGGATCTCGCCCAGCACGATCCGCAGGTCGCTCATCCCGCTGGCGCGGCAGGCATTGACGAAGTCGCGCTCGCGAAGCGACAGGAACTCCGCCCGCGTCAATCGCGCGATGCCGTTCCATGAGACGAAGCCGATGGCCAGCGTGATGTGGGTCAGCGTCGGGCCGAGGATCGCCACGATGCTCAGCRGGAAGATGAGGTTGGGAATGGTCTGGAAAAGCTCGGACACCCGCATCACGACTTCATCGATCCAGCCGCCGCAGTAGCCGGCCAGTGCGCCGACGGTCACGCCGATCAGCGTGGCGGTCAGCGCCGCGAAGGCGCCGATCAGCAACGAGGCACGGGCGCCGTGCACGATCATGGCGGCGATGTCTCGCCCCATGGCATCGGAGCCCAGCAGGTGCTGCGATTCCTGCAGGGGCCACAGCTCGGGCGCGGCGACGATGCGCATCGGGTCTCGAGGAAAGAAACCGTTGGCGAGCACGGCGCCCGCGATGACGAGCAACAGGAGCAGCGCACCGGCCAGCGCGCCACGGTGTCCGGCAAACCGGCCCAGCAGGCCTTGCCTGCGTGCAACAGAGGAAATCAGGACAGAGGTCATCACAGCCGCACGCGCGGATCGAGCTTGAGATAGGCCAGGTCGGCGGCCAGGTTGCAGACGGCCACCACCAGTGCGCTGAGCACCATCACGCCCAGCACGACCGGGTAGTTGCGGCTCATCACGCTGTCGAACAACAGGCTGCCGATGCCGGGCCAGCTGAACACGGCCTCGATGACGACGCTGCCGCCGAGCGCCGTGCCCAGCTGAAGGCCGACCAGCGTCACCACCGGGAGCAGGGCATTGCGCAGCACGTGCGCCAGCACCACCCGGGCGCCCGACAGTCCCTTGGCCCGGGCGGCGCKCACGTAGTCCATGCGCGCCACTTCGAGCATCGAGGCGCGCATGACCCGCGCGTAGATGGCGGCGTAGAAGAGGCCCAGCGTGAGCGCCGGCAGCGCCAGGTGCCTGAGTACGTCGACGACTTGAATCCAGACCCCACCGTCCAGTCCGATCGTCTGCATGCCGCCCACCGGCAGCCAGCCGAGCTTCACCGAGAACAGCACCACCAGCATGATGCCGAGCCAGAAGCTGGGCGCAGCGAAGAAGAACACTGCCAGCGCACTGACCAGGTTGTCCCATCCGGAGCCGACCTTGACCGCGGCGATCACCCCGGCCGCGCTGCCCACCAGCACCGCGATGCTGATGGCCGACAGCATCAGCAGCAGCGTGGCGGGGAGTTGCGCCATGATGATGTCCATCACGGGCGCGTTCTGGCGATAGGAGAAGCCAAGGTCCAGGTGCACGACCGAAACGAGGTAGCGCCACAACTGGACCAGGGGCGGCTGGTCCATGCCGTAGGTGGTGCGAAGCCGCTCGACGATGGCTGGATCGGACACCTGCTGCTCGGCCGTCATGACATCGAGAAAGCTCCCGGGCGCGGCCTGGATGAGCGCGAAATTCAGTACGATCACCCCGAGCAGCAACGGGATCAGCTGCAGCAGGCGCCGCAAAAGCATGCGAGACATGGTCAACCTCGAAGGGTCGCCGCCGATCGGCAGGGCCGATCAGCGTGCGAGCCAGACCTCTCCCCAGCCTTCACCCATGAAGTTCGCCGATTTCGAATGGTCGCGCACGGTCTTGCGGGCCACCGTATAGGGCTCGATCTCCACCAGCGGCAGGATCGGCGCTTCGGTGCTCACGATGCGGGCGAAGTCGTGCGCAATGGCCTTGCGCTTGGCTTCATCGGTCTCGGTCGACAACCGCGCGACCAGCTTGTCGATTTCCGGCCTCGAGAAGCCGGTGGCGTTGCGGAAGGCCGCGCCCTTGACGATGCCGTCGGACGTGTAGAACTGGGTCAGCGAAGGCACGGGCTCCGCGGCGCCGGCATTGTTGGACAGCGCGATGTCGTAGTCGTAGTCGCCGTAGATGCGCTTGAGCGAGGTCGGCCGGTCGAGAACGTTGAGGTTGACCTTGACCTTCACGTCCTCCAGCGCCTGCTTGACGTACTGGCCGAGCTTGACGTTTTCTTCGAACCAGCCCGCCGCAACGAGGTTGACCGTGAAGCGCGAGCCGTCCTTGACCGGGAAGCCCGCAGCGTCGAGTGCCTTGCCTGCCTTCACCACGTCGACCGGGTACTGCGGCAGGTCGGGGTTGTAGAAGAGCGTGTTGATGCTGGAGAACGGACCGTTCCCCGGCCGCGCCTGTTTGTAGTAGATGGTGTTCGCGATGAACTTGCTGTCGATCGCCTGCAGCAGGGCCTGGCGTACCTCCCGCTTGTTGACGATCTCCCGCCGCTGGTTGAACTCGATCGTGGCGACCCAGGCCGAGTTCTGGTAGCCCCGCTTGTCGACCGCGAACTTGCCGCCGGTGGTCAGGCGCGCCAGATCGGGCACCGGCACCGGGTTGAAGGTGGCGATGTCGAGTTCCCCCGCCTCCAGGGCGGCCGCGCGTGACGCCGGGTCGCGCCACCAGCGGATGATCAGCTTGTCGAGGTAGGGCTGCGCCGGGTTCCAGTAATGGTCGTTGCGCACCAGTTCGACGTGGCTGCCACGCACCCAGGTCTTGTACTTGAACGGGCCGGTGCCCACGGGGGTGTTGTTGATCGGGTTGGTGATGATGTCCTTGCCCGCGTAGAGGTGCTTGGGCAACACCAGGTCGGTGGCCAGGATGCTTTTGAAGGTGAACTCGGGGATCGGCGCGTCGAGCCTGAAGACCACGGTCAGCGCGTCTGGGGTCTCGACCGTCTTCAGCGACTTGAGCGACACGCCGTCGGAGATTGGCTTCCAGTATTCGAGCGCGTTGTAGGCCACGTCGGCCGAGGTGAAGTCCTTGCCATCGTGCCACTTGACGCCCTTCCGGAGCTTCACCGTGTAGCTCCTGAAATCGGGCGCGGCGGTCACGCTCTCCGCCAGCAAGGGCGTGAACTTGAAGTCGCCCTCTAGCCTCAACAGGCGCTCGAGCACCTTGGTCGATGTGAACAGAGGGCTCGAGCCTCCGCCGGCAGGCACGAACAACGCCTGCGGCTCGAAGCCGCCCCAGGTGGCGGTCAGCGTTCCGCCCTTGACGGGGGTGTCCCCTGCCTGCGGAGCTGCCTGGGCCGCGAAGGCGAAGGTCAGGGCCAGTGTAGTGATCGAGATTGCGGAGCGCAGCGGCATTGAATCGAGTTGTCGTTTTGTGGTGCGAGAAGGATGACGCAGGTCATCGAAGCGAGACCGCAACCTTAGGGCTTCCCTGGCGTTTCCCCAACGAAGAAGAAGCAGCTTGCTTATTCGGTTTACGTCGGCCAATGCGTGCTAGTCCGCGAAGCTTCCGCGTTCTCGCTCGTGGGCGCGTAGTCTCGGACCTTCTTCGCCGCCACGGTGATGGCCGGATTGGCGCCCAGTTCGATCGATGGAATGTCTCTGTGCACGGTCTTCTGGAAGTCGACGAACGGCCTTGTCACGTTAGGCGTGACAAGTCGCAAACCCGACAGGGATGCCTGGGCTCAGGAGGCGGTGGACGGATTTTGGGTGAGGCCCGTGAAAAGGTGCCAGGCGTCGAAGCGCGCAGCGAGTTGCTTGCGGTGGAGCGATGCGCGCAGCAGATGGCGCTTGAGTGCGAAGTGCTGGCGGATGGGACCGAAGCTCGAGAGGAAAGCCTGCGTGCGCTCGGGCCGGCGAAAACCTCGCATGCGTCGCTCGCGTTCACGGGTGGGCTGATGGCTGTTCTCGGCGCGGTTGTTCACCCGAGCGCAGGCCTTCACGAACAGGTGGCGGACGTTCGCCAGCTCCGGAATCTCGGCCTTCGCTGCCGGATAGCTGTGCAGTTGGTCGGTGACGGTCCTGTGTGGAGGCTCTGGGCAGGCGGCCAGCACGCGCTTGAAGAAGCATCGCGGCCGCCATGTCGCGGCGCTTCTGCACCAGGATGTCGAGCTCGGTGCCATGCTGATCGACGGCGCGCCACAGTAGGTAGGGCTCACCGCGCAGTGTCACGAACATCTCATCGAGATGCCAGATCGAGCCCGGCTTGCGGCGTGCAGCCTTGGCCCGATGCGCGAAGCTCACACCGAACTTGTCGCACCAGCGCCGGATCGTCTCGTAACTGAGGACCACGCCGCGTTCGAACATCAACTCCTCGATGTCACGCAGGCTCAGCTGAAACCGGAAATATCAGCGCACCGCCTGGCTGATCAACACGGCAGGGAACCGATGACCGTGATACAGCGACCTCTTCTTTTGCATCCAGCAAGAGAGCGATTCAAATGGTGGGGTCATGCCGCCAAGGGCATCGTCGACGCGTTGGACGGGAACCCTGGGTACCAGCGGGCGAAGTCATCGCGCAGTTGGCCGTCGATGACGCGCACCCGCACCTGCAGCAGCAAGTGCGCGCTGCGGGGATCCCAGCGCATCTGCTGCGACTTGGACATGCGCTTGTCGATGAGCTGGTTGACAGCCGACTCCACGAAGGCACTGGAGATGCGTCGGCCCGCTCGGTAGCGCCTTCCATAGTTGGGCAGCGAGTCCGAGTTGTTGCGTAGGTAGCCGAGCAGCTCGAGGGTGAGCCTTCGAATCTGACGCGCGGCCGGCTTACGGCACACCGTCGACTTGCCCAAGACGTACAGCATCGTGGTCAGGCGCCGCATGGCTTCCGGCGCTCGACCATGCCAAAGCCGCCACTTCAATCCGCCGGCCAGCCGCGACAACGAGAGCATCCATTTCTTGGGGGTGTGCAGCGGAGCAAAGTAAGCTTCGGAAATGTCAACCGGAGCGTCCTTCGGGCAAGAAGTCCTGCAGCTGCGCGTTGTGCTGCGCAGCATCAGCCCATTGATCTTGCGCCGCCTGCTGGTGCGGGGCGATACGAGCATCGCCCGGCTGCACCAGATTCTGCAGGTCGTGTTCGGCTGGCAGGACATGCACCTTCACCGCTTCGAAATCCGCGGCCGCGAATACGGAATCCACCAGGATGGCGGCGCGTTCTTCGACACTGACGCTCACGAGGCATTGATCGGCCAACTGAAGCTGCAGCGCCTTGAACGATTCACCTACGAATACGACTTCGGCGACCGGTGGATGCACGATCTGCGCATCGAGGCCACGTGGCCCATCGACCCGAAGCGGGTGTATCCGGTGTGCATCGCAGGCCGGCGTGCAGCGCCTCCGGAGGACTGTGGCGGCCCGCATGCGTTCATGGCCAATCGGTCCCAGTACGCTTTGATGGGCAAAGGCTTGTCACGCGCCCAGCTCGACGGCCTTCTCGACGAGGTGGAGGACGAGGAGTGGGACATTTTGAGTCACTCCCATCCTGAACGTTTCGATCGGCGCGCCATCAATCGCAGGCTTGCCGCTTTGGCTACGCCATCCGAGGAAAGGTGTGGAGATGAAGGTCACCGTTCAGATTTGTATTGAGGGGGCCGCGTCGCGGCCCTTCACCGTGCCGATTCACACCATTGATTGTCCCTGTGACCGGGTGCAAGACGTTGGACTCGCCCTCGGCGACGCCAAGTCCATACTCGGGAAGCTCCAGCAAACGCTCGTGCGAGAGCAACTGGCGCTTTACTTGACCGACCACAGGGCGTGTCCGCAATGCGGGAGGCCGCGAGCGATCAAGGGCTATCACCCGCTGCGCTTTCGCACTGCCTTTTGGGATATCGTCCTGCGCAGTCCGCGTTGGTACCGCTGCCGCTGCGAGCAGTCACGAGAAGCAACGTTTTGCCCGTTGAGCGAACTCCTGACGGTGCACACGTCGCCGGAACTGGCGTATCTCGAGGCCAAATGGGCGGCGCAAGTCTCCTTCGCGGCCGTGAGGGAACTGCTGCAGGAGGTGCTGCCGGTCGAGCAAGGGTTGCATCAGGAGACCATTCGCCAACACGTCCTGGCCACCGCTGAGCGACTCGAGGCGCAGCTCGGCCCGGAGCAATTCGCTTACGACGGCGGCTCCCAGCGCGAGATCGAGGCTTCGCCGGAGCCTGCCGCCCCGATCACGGTGGGGCTGGATGGAGGCTACATCCGAGGTCGCGAGCGCCGGCCCGGCGCCAACGGATGCTTCGAGGTCATCGCGGGAAAGAGCATTCCCGAGGAAGGTACGGCGAAGGTCTTCGCATTCGTTCATCGGGTGGATCCGAAACCCAAACGCCGGCTGCGTACCGTGCTTGAGTCGCAGGGCATCCTGCCCCGCCAGCACATTACCTTCCTTTGTGATGGCGGCGACACAGTGCGCGAGCTTGGCGCGTTCGTCCATCCGCGGTCCGAGCACATCCTGGACTGGTTCCACGTTGCGATGCGCATCGAGCAGCTGCTGCAGACGACACGAGGCTTGCACAGTTCGCAGCAAGAGGACCTCCTCAGGAACGTCGAGCGAGTCAAATGGTTCCTGTGGCATGGAAACGTGGTCCGCGCCAACGACACCTTGAACGACTTGCTCTATGAGATCGACGATCTGCGCGAGAAGGATCGGCAAATGAGTCAACCGCCCTCGGTCGTGCTCAAGAAGCTTGCTCGAGCGCTCGACGAATTCGCGACCTACATCGACAACAATGCCGGCGCCATCGTGAACTACGGGGAGCGGTACCGGTGCGGGGAGCGCATTTCCACCGGCTTCGTCGAATCCGCGGTCAACCAGGTGATCGCCAAGCGGTTCGTGAAGAAGCAGCAGATGCGTTGGACGCCGCGCGGGGCTCACCTGTTGCTTCAGGTCCGCACCCAGGTCCTGAACGGCGAGCTACGCGCGTCATTCCAGCAGTGGTATCCGCGCTTCGGCGCTGAGGTTCAAGAGCCGCTCGCAGCGTAACCGAGGGGAAAGTTGCTCCACTGCACACCCCCAAGAAATGGATGCTCTCCTGGAGGCGGTGCTGGAGACCTGCGACGACTCGCTCAAGGGGAAGCGCGACCGCGCCCTCCTCCTCTTTGCGTGGGCCTCGGGCGGGCGGCGGCGCTCGGAGGTGTCAGAGGCGGTCTTCGAGAACCTGCGCCGGGTCGATGGGGGAAACTTTCTGTACACGCTCGCGAGTTCCAAGACGAACCACAGCGGGAAGGTGCGGCCCGAAGACGTGAAACCCGTGGTCGGATCGGCGGCCGAAGCGCTGGAGGCTTGGCTCAAGGCGAGCGGGATCACCTCGGGCCCCCTCTTCCGGCGCATCCTCAAGAACGGGAAACTGGGCACCGACGGGCTCTCGGGGACAGCGGTTCGGGACATCGTGAAGGCGCGGTGTGCGTTGGCCGGTGTGGGAGATGATTTCTCGGCGCACTCGCTGCGGTCGGGCTTTGTCACCGAGGCGGGTCGGCAGAACATGCCCTTGCAAGAAACGATGGCGATGACGGGGCATCGGAGCTTGGAGACCATAGGGGGTATTTCAGAGCGGGGGCCGCACAGGTCAGTGAGTTGGCTCGAATGATGGTCGCCGACCGGAGTCAACCAGACCCGCTTAGTCGAGAATCTCATTCGTAGTGAGAAGGTGAGAAGGTGAGAAGGTCGGGTGTTCGGCTCATCTCTCGGGCGCCAATACAGAAAAGGCCTCGTTGCTATCAAATAGATAGCAACGAGGCCTTTTCCTTTGACCGTGTCGGGCACAGGCCCGTCTGGACATCGTCGATTGGATCGAGGGCTTCTACAACCGCGTGCGCATGCACACGGCCCTCGGATACCTCGCACCTGTCGAAAGGGAACATAGCCTCTTGGCTGCGTGACTTGGTGTACGTGGAAACGAGGCAGGGTCATTCATTGCATTTTTGGCATTGGTCAGTCACGCACGCGAGCGTGTAAGCCGTCTTCACGACGGTGAAGAACTCCTGCGCGTACTTGCCCTGCTCGCGCGGGCCGTAGCTCGAACCCTTGCGCCCGCCAAAGGGCACGTGATAGTCCACGCCCGCAGTCGGCAAGTTGACCATCACCATCCCGGCCTGGCTGTGACGCTTGAAGTGCGTCGCGTACTTGAGGCTTGTGGTCGCAATGCCTGCCGAGAGACCGAACTCGGTATCGTTGGCCGTGACCAGCGCTTCCTCGTAGTCCTTGACGCGAATCACGCTCGCGACGGGGCCGAAGATCTCTTCCTTGTTGATGCGCATCGCGGCCACGGATTCGCTGAACAGCGCCGGAGACATGTAGAAGCCGTTGGTGTCCAGCTTCAGGCGCTGGCCGCCCGCTGCCAGGGTCGCGCCTTCGCTCTTGCCGATCTCGATGTAGCTCAAGTCCTGCTCCAATTGGCTCTGGCTGGAGACGGGGCCTATGTCGGTGCCCTGCGCCAGCGCATCGCCCACCTTGATCTTCGTCATCCGCTCCTTCATCGCCTCGATGAACCTCGGGTAGATGCCCTGCGTCACGATCAGCCGGCTCGACGCCGTGCAACGCTGGCCGGTCGAATAGAACGCGCTCTGCACGCTCAGTTCCACCGCCTGCGCAAGGTCGGCATCGTCGAGCACCACCTGCGGGTTCTTGCCACCCATTTCGAGCTGCACCTTCTTGTGGTTCTCCACGCACTTCATCGCGATGCGTCGACCCACGCCGACCGAGCCGGTGAAGCTCACCGCATGGATGYCGGGGTGATTGACCAGCGCATCGCCAATCACGCTGCCGCGGCCCATCACCAGGTTGAAGACGCCCGCCGGGATGCCCGAGCGGCTGATGATCTCGGCCAGCGCCCAAGCGCAGCCCGGCACCAGGTCCGCGGGCTTGAGCACCACGCAATTRCCAAAGGCCAGCGCCGGCGCGATCTTCCACGCGGGAATCGCGATCGGGAAGTTCCACGGCGTGATGAGGCCGACCACGCCAACCGGCTCGCGCGTGATCTCGATACCGATGTTGGGCCGCACCGAAGGAATGACTTCGCCCGCCAGGCGCAGGCATTCGCCCGCGAAGAACTTGAAGATCTGGCCGGCGCGGGCGGTCTCGCCCATGGCTTCGGCCTTGGTCTTGCCTTCTTCGCGCGCCAGCAGCGTGCCCAGTTCTTCCTTGCGCGCAAGGATCTCGTTGCCGATCTTGTCGAGCGCGTCGCTGCGCGCCTGGATGCCGCTGTTTGACCATACGGGGAAGGCCGCGGTTGCCGCGGCCACGGCCGCCTCGACTTGCGCGGCGTCGCCCTGCGCATATTCGGCGATGGTGTCGCCTAGGTTGGACGGGTTCAGGTTGGGGCTGTAGCTGTTGCCCTTGACCCATTGGCTGTCAATGAGGTTGTCGTGTTGTTGCATGTGTCTGTTCTCAAATGCGGTGATTTGCGCTCCGCGCGCGACGRCCAAGAGCCCCTCCGATTGCGCTCATGCGCATCATGGCGTTGCCCATCGCGACCGGAGGTCGAATGGAGAGAGACGGTTGGCATCACAGTCGAAACCGTGATCAAGGCGCGTCAGAGCGAGTTTGTCTGCCGCGATGCGCCTTTCGCTATTCGGGTGATTTGCCCACCATCCGCGCTGCGCGCAGAAAATCGAAATCGACGCCTTTGTCGGCTTGCGTCACGGTCTGCAGAAAGAGCTTTCGATAGCCGCGCTCGGCTGTCGGCTCGGTCACTGGAGACTCCTTGGCGCGGCGTGCCAATTCTTCGTCGGATACCAGCAGCGAGATCTCGCGATTGGCTACGCTCAGGCGAATCTGATCACCGTTGCGCACGTACGCCAACGGCCCGCCGATGGCGGCTTCGGGTGTCACGTGCAACACGATGGTGCCGAACGCCGTGCCACTCATGCGGCCGTCGGAGATGCGCACAATATCTTTGACCCCGGCGCGCGCCAGCTTGCGCGGGATCGGCAGGTAGCCGGCCTCCGGCATGCCGGGGGCACCCTTGGGACCGATGTTCTTTAGCACCAACACGTCGTCGGCCGTCACGTTGAGTGCGTCGCTGTCGATGCGGTTGGCCATATCTTCGATGTTCTCGAAAACCACCGCACGACCGACGTGCTCCATCAATTTCGCGGTGGCCGCCGATTGCTTGATGATGGCGC
>NZ_JBFUCI010000199.1:0-10996 GCF_056405335.1 Variovorax sp. P1_H12_2 | reverse complement strand
CGCTTCGCCGGTGCACAGCGGATGGATGCCGAGCGCATAGGCATCGTCCTGCAGGTGCGCAAGTTCGCGCACGGTCGCGAAGTTGGAGACAGCCACCGCGGGGATGACGCAGAGCATGACGCCGGCGTCCCGGGCGCGGGCCCGGATCCGGGGCATTTCCGAGCCGAACTCGGGCGCATCGAGGTGGCAATGGGTGTCGACGAAGCGGGACATCGCGCGATGATGCCCGAAGGGATGCACGGCCGCGGAAAGCGTGCTACCGTGCCTCCTACAGCGACTCTCTCTTTTGTGCGGAGGTGCCCCGATGCGCAGGCCTGCTTTCTACAGCCGCTCGCCCCGAGGGCCGCAGGATGCGGCCGAGGCCGTTACGCCCGAGGCAGCCCAGACGGTCGCGCAGGCTCCCGCCGCTGCCTGGCAGCCCGGGCGTCGCAGCTTCGGCCTGCTGCTGGCATTGATGGTCGGATTGGGCGCCACCGGCGCCTACTTCTGGCCGCACCAGGGCGCTCAGGCGCTGACCCAGAAGGACATCGACGCGGCGGTGCTGCGCACGCTCCAGACCGCCCCGCTGCCCTCGCCTGCCGCCCGGGCCGCCGAGATCATCCGCCCCTCCGTGGTCCGCGTGGTGGGCTACGGCACCGAGAAGACGACGCCCGAGGCCAAGATCGAGAAACGCGGCCGCAATCTCGCCAAGGCCAAGCCACCGGAGGTCACCGACGAAGTGGCCGGCAAGCAGGTCGAGCGCGGCGTCGGCACCGGCGTGGTGATCGTCGACAAGGGCGTGATCCTGACCAACCTGCACGTGGTCGCCGGCGCCGAGACCATCAAGGTGACCTTCGCCGACGGCCTCGAGGCGCCGGCGACCATCACCGCGCTGCAGCCCGAGAACGACCTGGCGGTGCTGCAGGCCCAGAAGCTGCCCGACGACCTGATCCCGGCCACCATGCGATCGACCGCCGACCTGATGCCGGGCGACCAGGTGGCAGCGGTCGGCTTCCCGTTCGGCATCGGGCCCTCGGTGTCGGCCGGCGTGGTGTCCGGTCTCAATCGGTCCTTCCGCTCGCCCGAAGGCAAGCAGGAACTCAGCAACCTGATCCAGTTCGACGCCGCCGCCAATCCCGGCAACTCGGGCGGCCCGCTGATCAACATGAACGGCGAGGTGCTCGGCATCGTGACCGCGATCCTGAACCCGACCCAGCAGCGCACCTTCATCGGCATCGGCTTCGCCGTGCCGATCGAGAACGCGGCATCCGCCGCCGGCTCGCCCCCCTTCTGACCCACCGACGAAAGCACCCAGCATGAGCACAGAGCCCGAATCGCCCGCCCCGGTCACGGCCGAGCTGATGGAGCAGATCCTCTATCAGGTCAAGCGCGTCGTCGTCGGCCAGGACCGCTTCCTCGAACGGGTGATGGTGGCGATGCTGGCCGGCGGACACCTGCTGGTCGAGGGTGTGCCCGGGCTGGCCAAGACGCTGACGGTGAAGACGCTGGCCGACACCGTGCGCGGCCGGTTCAAGCGCATCCAGTTCACCCCCGACCTGGTGCCGGCCGACCTGGTCGGCACCCGCATCTACAACCAGAAGACCGGCGACTTCAGCACCTCGCTGGGCCCGGTGTTCGCCAACCTGCTGCTGGCCGACGAAATCAACCGGGCACCGGCCAAGGTGCAGAGCGCGCTGCTCGAAGTGATGCAGGAGCGGCAGGTCACGATCGCGGGCGAGACGCACCCGGTGCCGCGCCCCTTTCTCGTGATGGCGACGCAGAACCCGATCGAGACCGAAGGCACCTACCCGCTGCCCGAGGCGCAGGTCGACCGCTTCATGATGAAGGTGCTGGTCGACTATCCGAGCGACGAGGAAGAGTTCGTGATCGTCGAACGCGTGATCGGCCCGCCGGTGGAAGCCATTCCGGTCGCCACCACCGACCAGCTCGCGACCCTGCAGGCCGAGGCCCAGCGCGTCTACGTCGATCCCTCGCTGATCCAGTACGCGGTCCGGCTGGTGTCGGCCACGCGCGCCCCCGAGAAGCACGGCCTGAAGGACATGCGGCGCTTCATCACCTTCGGTGCCAGCCCGCGCGCCAGCATCAACCTGACCCAGGGCGCGCGCGCGCTGGCCTTGCTGCGCGGCCGCAGCTATGCGCTGCCCGAGGACATGACCGCGCTGGTGCCCGACGTGCTGCGCCACCGCGTCACGCTGTCGTACGAGGGCCTGTCGGAAGGCCTCACGCCCGACAGCCTGATCGACAGGATCATGCGGGCCGTGCCCGCGCCGCCCAAGCCGCTCGAACATGAAAAGCTGGTGGCCTAGGCGCGCGCAAGCCGCCAACGACGAGCAGCTCGCAACGATCGACGCTGCGGCCGGCGGCGTGGAGCGCGCGCTGCGCCGGCTCGAATGGACCGTGATCCGCCGGCTCGACGGCCTGCTGCAGGGCGACTACCGCACGCTGATGCGCGGCACCGGCCTGGACCTGGCCGACCTGCGCGAGTACCAGCACCACGATGACGTGCGCCACATCGACTGGAACGTCACGGCGCGGCTGCAGACCCCGCACGTGCGCGTGTTCACGGAAGACCGCGAGATGGCGGCCTGGTTCGTGCTCGACCTCAGCCGCTCGGTCGACTTCGGCTCGGGCGCCAAGGCCAAGCGCGAGATCTCGGCCGGCTTCGTCGGCGTTGTCGCCCGGTTGCTGACCCGGCACGGCAACCGTGTGGGTGCGATGGTCTACGGCAACGACATCGAAGCCGTGATCCCGCCGCGCACCGGCCGGCGCCATGTGCTGCACCTGCTGTATGCGATGGAGCGCCGCGCAGCAAGGATCGCCCCCGACCAGACAGGCATGACCCGCCTGGCCGAGCTGCTCAAGTCGGCGGCAGTGCTGATACCGCGCCGCTCGACCGTGTTCGTGGTCTCCGATTTCGTCACCGAGCCCGGCTGGGAACGGCCGCTCGCCCACCTCGTGCAGCGCCACGACGTGGTGGCGGTGCGCCTGTTCGATCCCCTCGAGCTCGAGCTTCCCGACCTCGGCCTGGTGCCGCTGCACGACGCCGAGACCGGCGAACAGCTCTGGGTCGACACCCATGATGCGGGTTTTCGCAAGCGCTTCGCCCGCATCGCCGCGGAACGCGAAGCCACCTTGCGCCAGGCGCTGGCCAAGATCGGCGTCGACGCGCTCGAACTCTCGACCGCTGACGATCTGGTGGAGGCCATCGTGCGCTTCGCCGACATGCGCAAGCGCCGCGTGCGCAGCGGACAGTCCCGGATGGTGGCTTCATGACTTTCCTCTGGCCTCAATTCCTCTGGCTGCTGCTCGCCATGCCCTTGCTGGTGCTGCTGTACCTCTGGCTGATCCGGCGCAAGAAGAAGCTGGCGCTGCGCTATGCCAGCCTGTCGATCGTGCGCGAAGCCATGAGCGCCGGCCAGACCATGCGGCGCCACATCCCGCCGCTGCTGTTCCTGCTGGCGCTGGGCGCGATGCTGATCGCGGCCGCGCGGCCGATGGCGGTGGTGGTGCTGCCCTCGAACCAGCAGACCATCATCCTCGCGATGGACGTCTCCGGCAGCATGCGCGCGGCCGACGTGCTGCCCAACCGGCTGGTGGCCGCGCAGGAGGCGGCCAAGAGCTTCCTGAAGGAACTGCCGCGCACCGTGAAGGTCGGCATCGTCGCCTTCGCGGGCAGCGCGCAGGTCGCGCAGTTGCCGACCACCAATCGCGAGGACCTGGTCACCGCGATCGACTCGTTCCAGCTGCAGCGCGCGACCGCCACCGGCAACGCGATCGTGGTGTCGCTGGCCACGCTGTTCCCGGACGCGGGCATCGACATCTCCGACTTCGCGCCGAAGAGCCGGCAGACCGGCGTCCCCATCGAGCGTGCCGGCAAGCCGCCGCCGAAGGAGTTCACCCCGGTCGCGCCAGGCTCCTACACCTCGGCCGCGATCATCATGCTGACCGACGGCCAGCGCACCACCGGCGTCGACCCGCTCGATGCCGCCAAGGTGGCGGCCGACCACGGCGTGCGCGTGTACACGGTGGGCATCGGCACGGTCGACGGCGAGACCATCGGCTTCGAGGGCTGGTCGATGCGGGTGCGGCTCGACGAGGAAACGCTCAAGGCGATCGCCAACAAGACGCAGGCCGAATATTTCTATGCGGGCACCGCGAACGACCTCAAGAAGGTCTACAACACGCTGAGCTCGCGGCTCACGGTCGAGAAAAAGGAGACCGAGATCTCGGCGCTGTTCGCGATGGGCGCGGCCGCGCTGGCGCTGCTGTCCGCCGGCCTGTCGCTGCTCTGGTTCAATCGCATCCTGTAGCGRCGTTCTCCAAGTACTTCGGCGCCACCGGCTGGCGTCATGGGCGTGGTGGCCTCGCCCGGCCGCGGCTTCGGCGGCACGCATGCGTCGGGACGGGTGTCGCTGGCCAACCTGAACGAGTACGACTATGCCAACATCGGGAAATCCATCCGCGGGATGGCGTCGGAGTACTTCGCGCGCTTCGAGCAGGAAGGCGCGGCCGGCAAGGGCGCGGCGAAATCCGCCAAGGCGAACCCTGCGAACCCTGCGAAAAAGGCGAGGAATCAGCGCATAGGCATCACAAGGAGATCCCATGTTCGATCTGAAGGGCAAGGTCGCGCTCGTGACCGGCGGCAACGGCGGCATCGGGCTGGGCATGGCCAAGGGGCTGGCCGGGGCCGGGGCGCGCGTGGTGATCGCGGCGCGCAATCCGCAGAAGTCGGCCGACGCGGTGGCGGCGCTGAAGGCCCTGGGCAGCGACAGCTTCGCGCTGTCGGCGGACGTGACCGACGAGGACTCGGTGCAAGCCCTGTTCGACGAGGCCGTCGCGCGCTGCGGCCGGCTCGACATCCTGGTCAACAACGCCGGCACCACGGTGCGCAAGCCCGTCGACCAGCTCGCGCTGGCCGAGTGGCACCAGGTGATGGACACCAACCTCACGAGCGCCTTCCTCTGCTGCCGCGCCGCCCATCCGCACCTCAAGGCGGCGGGCAGCGGCAAGATCATCAACATCGGCTCGATGATGTCGATCTTCGGTGCGCCGTACGCGCCGGCCTACGGTGCCAGCAAGGGCGGCATCGTGCAGCTGAGCCGGGCGATGGCCGCTTCCTGGGCGGCCGACGGGATCCAGGTCAACGCCGTGCTGCCGGGCTGGATCCAGACCGACCTGACCGACGGCGCCAGGGCCCAGGTGCCGGGGCTCAACGAGCGCGTGATCGCGCGCACCGCGGCGGGTCGCTGGGGCAAGCCCGAGGATCTGGCGGGCATCGCGGTGTTCCTCGCCAGTGCGGCGTCGGACTTCGTGACCGGCACGGCGATCCCGGTCGACGGCGGCTATTCGATCGCGGCCTGAACAGCGGGGCGATCGCCCCACCGTCCGGCAGCCTTCACGGAACTCGCCGGTCCCGCCACCGCTCGAAGGGCGATGAGCACCTCGCCCACTCCCCGGAACCTGCCTCGGCGCACGGTCGCAGCGGCAGCGCTTGCATTGCCGGCACTCTGGCTGGGCGCCCGCGCGCAGCCTGCGGCGCAGCGACGCCCGACACCGTCGCAGACCGAAGGGCCGTTCTACCCGGTGGCCCTGCCGGCTGACTCCGACGGCGACCTGTTGCGCAACGGCGCACTGAATTACGGCGCCACCCAGCCGGCCTGGGTCGACGGCACGGTCACCGACCTCGATGGCCGCCCGCTGAGCGGCGCGCAGGTCGAGATCTGGCAATGCGACGAAGCGGGCCACTACCACCATCCGGGCGACGGCGACCGCGCCGATCGAGCGTTCCAGGGCTTCGGCCGCGTGCTGGCTGATGCGCAGGGACGCTATCGCTTCCGCACCATCCGGCCCGTGCCCTACACCGGCCGCACGCCTCACATCCACGTCAAGGTGAAGCTGGCCGGCCGCGAACTGCTGACCACCCAGCTCTACGTGGAAGGCGCGCCGGGCAACGCGCGCGATGGTCTCTGGCGCCGCCTTTCCGAGGAGGCGCGGGCGGCGCTCACCGTGCCGTTCGAGCGCGCATCGGATGGCTGGAAGGCCAGCTTCCCGATCGTCGTCGCGGCCTGAGAGCCCCCACGCTCCCTCACTGCGTGTGGTCGCTGCCCCCCGAGGGGGAGTCAGCAGGCCGCCCGTCTGCGCGAAGCGCGGACTTCGCCGCGCTGGCGGCCCGGCGTCGGCCTGAGCTCAGTCCGCCAGCCGGCCCGCCGTAAGCCGCAGCACGCGGTCGCAGCGCGCCGCCAGGCTCTCGTCGTGCGTKACCATCACGAAGGCGGTGTTGCGCTCGTGCGCGAGGCGCAGCATCAGCGCGAACACGCCGTCGGCGGTGGCGCGATCGAGGTTGCCGGTGGGCTCGTCGGCCAGCACGCAATCGGGCTCGGTCACCAGCGCGCGCGCGATCGCCACGCGCTGGCGCTCGCCACCCGAGAGTTCGGCCGGCCGGTGCTGGACGCGCTCGCCGAGGCCCACCGCGGTCAGCATCGCGACCGCCGCCGCGCTCGCCTGCGCCGGCGGCATGCGGCGGATCTTGAGCGGCATCGCCACGTTGTCGAGCGCGCTGAACTCCGGCAGCAGGTGATGGAACTGGTAGACAAAACCGAGATGCCGGTTGCGCAAGCGCCCTTGCTCGGCCGCGTCGGCGTGCGCGATGTTCTTGCCATGGAGTTCCACGCTGCCGGCGGTCGGTGCGTCGAGRCCGCCCATCAGGTGCAGCAGGGTGCTCTTGCCCGACCCCGAGGCGCCGACGATCGCCAGCGTCTCGCCTGCGTGGACGTCGAGGTCGACGCCGTGCAGCACCGTCAGGTCGATGCGGCCCTCGTGGAAGCGCTTGGTCAATCCGCGGACCTTCAGCACCACGTCGTTCGTCGCCTTACTCATAGCGCAACGCCTCCGCGGGATTGACGCGGCTCGCGCGCCAGCTCGGGTAGAGGGTGGCGGCAAAGGCCAGCACCAGCGAGATCACGGTGATCGGCAGGATGTCGCCGCGCTGCGGGTCGCTCGGCATCTTGCTGATCAGGTAGATGTCCTTGGGCAGGAAGCTGGCGTGGAACAGCCGCTCGAGCGCCGGCACGATGACGTCGATGTTGTAGGCGATGCCCAGGCCCAGCAGCAGCCCGCCGAGGGTGCCCATGACGCCCACCATCGCGCCCTGGACGACGAAGATGCCCATGATGCTCTTCGGGCTGGAGCCCAGCGTGCGCAGGATCGCGATGTCGGCGCGCTTGTCGGTCACGGTCATCACCAGCGTCGAGACCAGGTTGAAGGCCGCCACCGCGACGATCAGCGTGAGGATGATGAACATCATGCGTTTCTCGACCTGGACCGCCGCGAACCAGGTCTTGTTGGCGCGCGTCCAGTCGCGGATCAGGAACTGGCCCGGCAGCGTGGCCGCCAGCTCGTCGGCCACCTCGCGCGCCTGGTGCAGGTCCTTGAGCTTGAGGCGCACGCCGGTCGGGCCCTCGAGCCGGAAGACGCGGGCGGCGTCCTGCTCGTGGATCATGGCCAGCGCCGAGTCGTATTCGTAGTGGCCCGAATCGAAGGTGCCGACCACGGTGAAGGGCTTGAAACGCGGCATCACGCCGGCCGGCGTGACCTGGCCGCCCGGCGCCACCAGCGTGACCTGGTCGCCCACGCGCACGAACATCGAGCGCGCCAGTTCGATGCCGAGCACGATGCCGAACTCGCCCGGCACCAGCTTGTCGAGCGCGCCCTGCTGCGCGGTGGTCGAGATGTCGGTCACCTGCGGCTCGAGCTTGGGGTCGATACCGCGGATCAGCGCGCCCTTCATGTCCTCGCCCCGCGCCAGCAGCGCCTGCGCCGCGACGAAGGGCGCGACGCCGATCACCTCGGGGTTCTTGCGCGCCCCGGCCATGATCGCGTCGATGTCGGCCAGCGCCTGGCCGTCGCGCGAGAAGATCTCGATGTGCGAGATCACGCCGAGCATGCGGTCGGTCACTTCCTTCTGGAAGCCGTTCATCACGCTCAGCACGATGATCAGCGCCGCCACGCCCAGCGCGATGCCGAACATCGAGACCCCGGAGATGAAGGAGATGAAGCCGTTGCGCCGCGTGGCCCGGCCGGCACGGGTGTAGCGCCAGCCGAGTTGCAGTTCATAGGGGAGTCGCATAGGGACGGAATTGTGGCATCCCGGACAATAGGCCCATGTCCGTTCCCCCCGCCACCGCCCGCCATCTGCTCATTCCCTTCGCCGGCCGGGGTTCTCCGGCCTGCCGCGAGGCGCTGGCCGGCCTCCGGCTACCGAAGCTCGAGGCGCTGCTGGCGCGGCTCACGCTGGTGCATGCCGACTCCCAGGACGACAGCACCCGCTCGCCGCCGCACGAGCGAGCGCTGGCCGAGGCCCTGGGCATCGCGGCGGCCGATGGCTGCATCCCCTGGGCCGCGCTGGAGGCCAGGACGGCCGGCCTCGGCCCGACCGACGGCGGCCAGGCCTGGGGCGTGGCCACGCTGTGCCACTGGCAGGTCGGCATCGACGACGTGGTGCTGGGCGACCCGGGCGCCATCGAGATCGACGCCACCGAGTCCGATGCGCTGCTGGCCGCGGCGCGTCCCTTCTTCGAGGAGGACGGCATCGCGCTGCACGCCACGGCCACGCCCGGACGCTGGCTGGCATCCGGCCCGGTCTTCGACGGCCTGGCGACGGCGTCGATCGACCGCGCCGTCGGCTTCCCGATCTCGCAGTGGTCGCCGCTGTCCGATGCCGGGCGGCCGCTGCGTCGGCTGYAGAACGAGATGCAGATGCTGCTCTACACCGAACGCGTGAACGACGCCCGCACCGCGCGCGGCGTACCGCCGATCAATTCCTTCTGGCTCAGCGGCACCGGCCACCTCCCCGCCGCGTTCGTGCCGGCCGCCGCGCCCACGGTGGCCGCGTCGCTGCGCCCCCCCGCCCTGCGCGACGACGGCGCCGGCTGGGCCGCGGCCTGGCAAGCACTGGACGCCGGGCCGGTGGCCGAGCTGCTGGCCGATTGCACGCGCGGCGACGCGGTCACGCTGACGCTCTGCGGCGACCGCGGCGCCCATCGCTTCGGGGTGCAGCCGCGCGGTTTCGCGCGCTGGGCCCGGGGCCTGTTCGGCCGCCCCGGCGCCGCCCCTGTCCTCGAGGCGCTGTGAGCATGAAGATCCTCCCCAGGGCCATCCCCCCGCGCAGCGCCTGGGCGCTCGAACAGGCCGGCGTGCATCCGCTGCTGGCACAGCTCTATGCCGCGCGCGGCGTGCTCGCGAAAGCGGAGCTCGATGACGGCCTCGCGCTGCTGCTGCCTCCGCACACGCTGCGCGGCGCCCGCGAGGCCGCGGCGCTGCTGGCCGATGCGATCCGCGAGGACAAGCGCCTGTGCGTCGTCGCCGACTACGACTGCGATGGCGCCACCGCCTGCGCCGTGGCGGTGCGCGGCCTGCGCCTGCTGGGCGCGCGCCATGTCGGCTACCTGGTGCCCGACCGGGTGGTCGACGGCTACGGCCTGACGCCGCCGATCGCCGAGCGCGTCGCCGCGAGCGGGGCCGACCTGCTGATCACGGTCGACAACGGCATCGCGAGCGTCGAAGGCGTCGCCGCCGCCAAGGCGCGCGGCCTCGCGGTGCTCGTGACCGACCACCACCTGCCGGGCCCGGTGCTGCCCGAGGCCGACGTGCTGGTGAACCCCAACCAGCCCGGCTGCGAATTCGACAGCAAGAGCATCGCGGGCGTGGGCGTGATGTTCTACGTGCTGATGGCGCTGCGCACCGAGCTGCGGGCGCGGGGCGTGTTCGATGTCGCCGCTCAACCGAAGCTCGATGTCCTGCTGCCCCTCGTGGCGCTCGGCACGGTCGCCGACGTGGTCCGCCTCGACGCCAACAACCGGCGCCTGGTGGCGCAAGGCCTGCGCCGCATCCGCGCCGGCGCGATGCAGGCCGGCATCGCCGCGCTGTTCAAGGCGGCAGGCCGCAACGCGGCGGCGGCGACCACCTTCGATTTCGGTTTCGCGCTGGGGCCCCGCATCAACGCCGCCGGCCGCCTGGCCGACATGACGCTCGGCATCGAGTGCCTGCTGACCGACGACGCCGGCCGCGCCGACGAACTCGCGCGCATGCTCGACGGCATCAACCGCGAACGGCGCGACATCGAGGGCGGCATGCGCGACAAGGCGCTGGCGCTGGCCGAGACGCTGTTCGACGACAGCCAGGAGCCGCCGGCGGCGATCAGCGTGTTCGGCGCCGACTTCCACGAAGGCGTGGTCGGCATCGTGGCCTCGCGCATCAAGGATCGCTTCCACCGGCCGACCTTCGTCTTTGCGGCCAGCGGCGCCGACGGCAAGGCGCACGAACTCAAGGGCTCCGGCCGCTCGATCCCCGGCTTCCATCTGCGCGATGCGCTCGACCTCGTCGCCAAGCGGCATCCGGGCGTGCTGTTGCGTTTCGGCGGCCACGCGATGGCGGCCGGCTGCACCGTGGCGCGCGAGCAGTTCCCGGTCTTCGAGCAGGCGCTGGCCCAGGTCGCGCAGGAGTGGCTCGACGCCGCCACGCTGACACGCCGGCTCGACACCGACGGGCCGCTGGCGCCCGAGTACCTGCGCGTCGATCTGGTCGACACGCTGCACCGCGAGGTCTGGGGCCAGGGCTTCGCGCCGCCGACCTTCAGCGAGGAGGTGGAGGTGGTCTCGCAGCGCCTAGTCGGCGAGAAGCACCTCGCGCTCAAGCTCAAGCACCGCGGCAAGCCGGTGGACGGCATCTGGTTCGGCCACACCGAGCCGCTGCCGCCGAAAGTGGTGCTCGCCTGGCGGCTCGATGCCGACGAATGGCAGGGCGTGCGGCGGGTCCGGTTCCTGGTCGAAGGCGCCGAAATCTAGGCTTCGATTGTTTCCAGGCTGCTAACGCCGCGGTTCCGTTTGCGGCGGTTGTGCGGTGGCGTTCGGCTCCAAACTTCTCCTCACCGACAAACCCTTGTGAAGGAACCGAAATGAATGCCTCGAAGATCATCGCCGCCGCTGCACTGTCCCTGCTG
>NZ_JBFUCI010000198.1:0-11056 GCF_056405335.1 Variovorax sp. P1_H12_2 | reverse complement strand
GTTCGCGGGCCTGGATGTACTTCGGGCAATTGCCGAAGCTCTGCAGCACCGCGACCGAGAAGCCGGCGGCGTCGACCCCCTCCACCACGCCGTTCATGCGGTTGCGCCGCCGAGTGTGCGGTTCGATCCCGAGCAGGCCGATCGGCGCGCCGGACACCAACGCCGCCGCGAGGGGATCCCCGGCCAGCGGCAGCGCGTCGATGCGCAGCCGCTGCGGGTCGGGCGAATGCGCGAAGCCCGGCGGCGCCGCCAGCACGCCGGCCCACGGTTGCGAGGCGGCATCGAGGCTGCCCGCGACCAGGAACGGAAGCTGGGCAAAAAAGTCCCGATGCTGGTCGGGCATGTGATCCCGGATCACCCGTGGCCCGAGGGCCGCCATCCGTTCGCGCACACCGGCGCGCGCCTGCATGGCGCGCTCGCCCTCGTGCCAGGGCGACGGCTCGATGGCGGTGTTCATACCCGCAGCCCGATGCGTGAAGCCACCATCGGCACGAAGCCCGGCAGCGCCTCGATGCGCGCCAGCCATTCGCGCACCCGGGGGTAGGCCTCGAGCGACACGTTGCCCTCCGGCGCGTGCGCCACGTAGCTGTAGTTGGCGATGTCGGCCAGGGTGGCGGACGCGCCCGCCAGGAACGGCCGCGCCGCGAGTTCGCCCTCCATCACCCGCAGCAGGTCGTGCGAGCGCGCAATCACCTCGGCCGGGTCTCGGGCCAGCCCCAACAGCACGATCACGCGGGCCACCGACGGGCCGGCCGCCAGCGGGCCGGCGGCCACCGACAGCCAGCGCTGGACCTGGGCCGCGGCGRGCGGATCGCGCGGGTACCAGCGCGCAGGATCGGCGGCGTAGCGCTCGTTGAGGTAGACCAGGATCGCATTCGAATCCGCCACGGTGACGTCGCCGTCCTCGATCACGGGCACCTGGCCGAAGGCATTGCGGCGCAGGAAGTCGGGGCGCTTGTGCTCGCCCGCGCGCAGGTCGACCTCGATGGTCTCGAACGGCAGGCCGAGCAGCGAGAGGAACAGCCGGACACGGTGGGAATGGCCCGAGACGGTCGAACTGTAGACCTTGATCGGCGCGGCGGGACGGGGGGTTGTCATGGCGTTTTCTCCTGAGGCGTTGGGGGTGTGCCGATTCTTGTTTGTTCCTCACTCCGGAGTAATGACTCCGATTGCATTTGACTGCTCCGATTTCCGGTCTAATCGCTGCATGGACCGACTGAAAGCCATGCAGACCTTCGTTCAGATCGCCGACCAGGGCAGCCTCACCCGGGCCGCGGACGCGCTCGACGCCTCTCTGCCGGCCGTGGTGCGGTCGCTGGCGGCGCTCGAATCGCACCTGGGCGTGCGCCTGTTCCACCGCACGACGCGGCGCATCTCGCTGACCGAGGAGGGCCGCCACTACCTGCAGAGCGCACGCGAGGTGCTGGCCGCCGCCGACGCCGCCGACCGGGCGCTCACAGCCGACGCTGCCGAGCCCGCGGGTCAGCTCACGGTCACGGCGCCGGTGCTGTTCGGCCACATGTACGTGGCGCCGGCGATCGTTCGCTTCCTGCAGCGCTACGAGCGGATGCGCTGCAGCGTGCTGCTGCACGACCGGTCCGTGAACCTGCTGGAGGAAGGCGTCGACGTCGGCATTCGCATCAGCGCGCTGAACGACTCCTCGCTGGTGGCGCAGCAACTCGGCAGCATCCGCCGCGTGGTGGTCGCGAGCCCGGCCTGGCTGCGCGCGCATGGCCGGCCGAGCCATCCGCGCGAGCTGTCGCGCGCGAACTGCGTCTGTGTCCAGCCGAACACGACGGGGCCATGGATGTTTCGCGACCACGGCCGGCCGCTGGCGGTCGCGGTCAAGGGCAACATCGAGTTCAATCACATCGCGCCGGCGATCGAGACCTGCGCGGCCGGCATGGGCTGCGGCATGTTCCTGTCCTACCAGGTGCTGCCGCTGGTGGCCGAGGGGCGGCTCGAGATCCTGCTCGAGGACTTCGAGGCGCCGCCTCGCCCGGTGAGCGTGATCTACCCGCATGCGCGGCTGCTGCCCACGCGCACCCGCGTCTTCATCGACTGGATGAAAGCCGAGTTCAGCGGCCTGCGGCTCTGAGGCCGGGCATCGCGGGCGCTTGCGCCACAATGCGCCGGTGCCGACTCCCCTCTTCCACGCCAGCCACCTGCGCAAGCGCTACGGCGACACCACGGTCGTCGACGACCTGTCCTTCGAGATCGCGCCGGGCGAATGCCTCGGCGTGATCGGTCCGAACGGCGCCGGCAAGACCACCACCATCCGCATGTGCCTGGGCCTCACCGCGGCCGACGGCGGCACGATCGAGGCGCTCGGCGGCCTCTCGATGCCGCGCGACGCGCGCGCCATCAAGGCGCAGCTCGGCGTGGTCAGCCAGTTCGACACGCTCGACCCCGACTTCAGCTGCGCCGAGAACCTGATGGTCTACGCACGCTACTTCGGCATGCGCCGCAGCGAGATCGCGCCGCGCATTCCGCAGCTGCTCGAATTCGCGGCACTGTCGCACAAGGCCCACGCGAAGCCCGGCGAGCTGTCTGGCGGCATGCGGCGGCGGCTCTCGCTGGCACGCGCGCTGGTCAACGACCCGAAACTGCTGATGCTCGACGAACCGACCACCGGGCTGGATCCGCAGGCGCGGCACCTGATGTGGGAGCGGCTGCAGGTGCTGCTGCAGCAAGGCAAGTCGATCCTGCTGACGACCCACTTCATGGACGAGGCCGAGCGGCTGTGCTCGCGGCTCCTGGTGCTCGACCACGGCCGCAAGATCGCCGAGGGCCGGCCGCGCGACCTGATCGCCGAGCACCTCGAGCCCGACGTGGTCGAGCTCTACGGCGACGGCGCGCTCGAACTGGCGCATTCGCCGCTGAAGGACTTCGCGGCCCGCGTCGAGGTCAGCGGCGAAACGGTATTCTTCTACACCCAGGACGCGCGCGGCCTGATGGCGGCGCTGGGCGACCGCAGCGGCCTGCGCACCTTCCACCGGCCGGCCAATCTCGAGGATCTGTTCCTCAAGCTGACCGGCCGACAGATCCGGGAGGATGGTTGACCGACATGGCGAACTCGACGACTTCCTCGCTGGCGGATCTCCCGCCCACGCCACCGGCGCCCTCGGTCTGGCGCGCGCCCGAGCTTTCGATGCGCTGGTGGCCGGTGTTCCTGCGCAATCTCCTGGTCTGGCGCAAGCTCGCGATCCCGAGCCTGATCGGCAACATCGCCGAGCCCCTGATCTGGCTGGTGGCCTTCGGCTACGGCATGGGCGCACTGGTCGGGCAGGTGCAGGTGGACGGCGCCGCGGTGCCCTACATCCTGTTCCTCGCCAGCGGCTCGATCTGCATGAGCGCGATGAACGCGGCCTCGTTCGAGGCGCTCTATTCGGCCTTCTCGCGCATGCACGTGCAGAAGACCTGGGACGGCATCATGAACGCGCCGGTGGGCCTCGACGACGTGGTGCTGGCCGAGATGCTGTGGGCCGGCTTCAAGGCCATCTTCACCACCACCGCGATCCTGTTCGTGATGCTGGCGCTGGGCATCAGCCACAGCCCGAAGCTCATCGTCGCCTGGTTCGTGCTGGTCGGCGTCGGCGTCACCTTCTCGTGCATCGCGCTGATCTTCAATGCGCTGGCCAAGGGCTACGACTTCTTCACCTACTACTTCACGCTGTTCATGACGCCGATGATGTTCCTGTCGGGCGTGTTCTTCCCGCTCGAGCAGTTGCCGGGCGTGGTGCGAACGATCGCAGGATGGCTGCCGCTGTCCAACGCCGTGGCGCTGGTGCGGCCGCTCTTCATGGACCAGTGGCCGGCCGACTGGTGGCGGCACGCGCTGGTGCTCGTCGCCTACACGGTGGTCGCGTTCTGGATCGCGCTGGCCCTCACGCGCAAGCGCTTCAGAGCTTAGTGGGCCCCCACGCTCCCTCACTGCGTGTGGTCGCTGCCCCCCGAGGGGGCGTCGGCAGGCCGCCCGTCAGCGCGGAGCGCGGACTTCGCCGCGCGGGCGGCCCGGCGCCGGCCTGAACCGCTTGTCTCGTTCGTGACTGCAAAGCGGCGCGCCGCTGTTAGGGTCCGGACACAACGAGGAGACAGCATGAACCGTGTCCTGAGCGGCTTCCTGATGGCGTCGACGCTCGCCCTCGGCGCCTGCACGACGACCCCGACCCCGCCCACGCGCCCCGCCGCCTGGGCCCCGCCCGAGGCGATCGTCGCCCCTTCCGCCTTCTCGGGCGTGCACGGCCTGGCGATCGACCGCCAGGGACGGCTGCTCGCCGGCTCGGTGGTCGGCAATACGCTGTGGGAGGTCGACCGCCAGACCGGCGCCGCCCGCGTGCTGGTCAAGGGTCCCGAAGGCCAGGCCGACGACATCGCGGTCGGTCCCAAGGGCGAACTCGCCTGGACCAACTACCTGATGGGCATGCTGCGCCTGCGCGACAACGATGGCGCGCCGATGCGCGTGGTCGCCAAGGACCTGCCCGGCCTCAACTCGCTCGACTTCGATCGCCGCAACGGCAAGCTCTATGCGTCGCAGGTGTTCCTGGGCGATGCGCTGTGGGAGATCGACCCCGCCGGCCAGAAACCGCCGCGGCTGATCAAGAAGGACATGGGCGGCTTCAACGGCTTCGAGGTCGGGCCCGACGGCATGCTCTACGGCCCGCTGTGGTTCAAGGGCCAGGTGGTGAAGATCGACCCCTCGAACGGCGCCATGACCGTGATCGCAGAGGGCTTCAAGATCCCGGCCGCCGCCAATCTCGACGGCAAGGGCAACCTGTGGGTGGTCGATGCACGCAGCGGCGAGCTGGTCCGGGTCGATCTGGCGACCGGCCGCAAGACCGTGGCCAAGCAACTCAAGCCCTCGCTCGACAACCTGGCGATCGCGCCCGAAGGCACCATCTACGTCTCGAACATGGCCGACAACTCGGTCGAGGCCTTCAATCCGGCGACCGGCGAGCTGCGCCTGCTCACCGGCGGCAAGCTGGCGGTGCCGGCCGGCCTCAAGATCGACGGCAACGAGCTCTGGGTGGCCGACGTGTTCGGCTTCCGGCAGGTCGATGCCACGACCGGTGCGGTCCGCGACATCTTCCGGATGCAGCGCGACCCGGAGCTCGAATACCCGTTCGCGGTCGGCCTGTCGGCCACGCATTTCGCGCTCACGTCGTGGTTCACCGGCACGGTGCAGCTGGTCGACCGCAAGACGCTCAAGACCACCGGCGTGCTGCATGGCCTGAAGGGACCGGTCGACGCGATCCCGATGGCCGACGGCAGCGTGATCTACGCCGAGATCGCGACCGGCAGCGTGACGCGCGCCAAGGGTCCCAAGTTCGAGGACCGGGAGGTGCTGGCCAGCGGGCTCGGCGGGCCGGTGCAGATGATCGTCGGCCGCGACGGCGCGCTCTACGTCACCGAGGCCGCGGGCAGGCTCACGCGCATCCCGCTCGACGCCAGCGCGCCGCTGCGCCCGGTGGCCGAAGGGCTGGCGATGCCCGAAGGCGTGGCGCRGACGCCGTGGGGCACCTTCATCGTGGCCGAAAGCGCGGCCCGGCGGCTGGTCGAAATCGACCCCGTGAGCGGCAGCCGCCGCACCGTGGCCGAGAACCTGCCGATCGGCCTCGAGCCCGGCCCCGGCATGCCGCCGCCCTATGTGCCGACCGGCGTGGCGGTCGGCAGCGACGGCACGATCTATATGACGGCGGACCGCGACAACGCGCTGTACCGGATCCGGCCCCAGCGCTGAGGCTTCAGCTGGCGCAGTAGGCCGTCAGGGCGCCGACCAGGTGCCCGAAGGTCGCGCGCACGCGGCGCACGCGGCGCAGGTCCTCGTGCATCGTGACCCAGGTGTCCAGGCCGTAGCTGAAGGCCTCCGGCAGCACCGCCACCAGCGACGGATCGCGCCGCGCGATCGCCTTCTGGCAGATGCCGATCCCGAGGCCGGCGCGGATCGCGCCCAGCTGCGCGAGCTGGTTGTCGGTGCGGCAACTGAAGTGCGGGCGCGCCAGGCGCAGGCCGAGCGCGCTCAAGGCGCGCAGGTCGGCGGTCTCGCGGTCCGGGCCGATCAGCGCGAAGCGATCGAGGTCTTCGAGGCCGGCCGGCGTGCCATGGCGCTCCAGATAGCCTGCCTTGGCGAACAACCCCAGCTCGACCACGCCGACCCGTGTGGCGACCATCGCGGCCTGCGTGGGCCGCACCATTCGCACCGCGATGTCGGCCTCGTGCCGCAGCAGGTCCTCGTTGCGGTTGGTCAGGCTGAGTTCGAACGCCAGGCCCGGCTGGGTTTCCCGCAACCCGGCCAGGACCAACGGCAGGACCTCCGCGCCGACCACGTCGCTGGCGGTGATGCGCACCGTGCCGTGGGCGGCGTCGGTGTCCGCCGAAGCCGTCCGTGCGAAGGCTTCGGCCGCGGCGGCCATCACCTCGGCATGGCCGCCGAGTTCGCGCGCGGCCTCCGTCGGCGACAGGCCGCTGGGCGAGCGCGTGAAGAGGGCGACGCCGATCGAGCGCTCCAGCGCTTCGAGCCGGCGCCGCACCGTCGGCTGCGCGACGCCCAGCGCCCGCGCCGCGGCCGACAGGCTGCCCCCGCGCAGCACCGCGAGAAAGGCGCGCTGGCTTTCCCAGTCCAAAGAACTCTGGCTCATACATTTCATACTAGCCGATAGCAGCGTTATGACAATTGTGTTTATCCTCGCCCGCTTCAAGAATGGGTTCCTCAACGAAAGGAACCGGTCATGGAACGAGGAACGGTATTGGTGCTCGGTGCAACGGGCGGCATCGGCGGTGAAACCACGGCAGCCCTGCTGCGGCGCGGCTGGCAGGTGCGGGCCCTGGCGCGCGACCCGGCCAAGGCGGCGGCACAGTGGCCGGCCGGCACGACGGCGCCGCAATGGCTGGCGGGCGACGCGATGGACGCCGACCGCGTGGTCGCCGCCGCCCGCGGCGCCTCGCTGATCGTGCACGCGGTCAACCCGCCGGGCTACCGCCACTGGAATACGCTGGTGCTGCCGATGCTCGAGAGCACGATCCGCGCAGCCGAAGTCTCGGGCGCCCGCATCGTGCTGCCCGGCACGGTCTACAACTACGGGCCCGACGCCTTCCCCGACATCGCCGAAAACGCGCCACAGCACCCGCAGACGCGCAAAGGCGCGATCCGCGTGCAGATGGAGCAGCGCCTGCGCGCGGCGGCCGAGCGCGGCGTGCGCACGCTGATCGTGCGAGCCGGCGACTTCTTCGGCCCGCACGCCGGCAACAACTGGTTCTCGCAGGGCCTCGTCAAGCCCGGCCAGCCGCTGGCCGCCATCACCGACCCGGCGCGGCCGGGCATCGGCCACCAATGGGCCTACCTGCCGGACGTGGCCGAGACCATCGTGCAACTGGTCGAACGCGAGGCTGCGCTGCAAGCCTTCGACAGCTTCCACATGGGCGGCCACTGGGACGCCGACGGCACCCGGATGCAGGCGGCGATCCGGCGCGCCAGCGGCCAGCCCGAATTGCCCGTCCGACGCTTCCCGTGGTGGCTGGTCGCGCTGGCCTCACCGTTCGTGCCCGTGTTTCGCGAGCTGCGCGAGATGCGCTACCTCTGGCAGCAGCCGGTGCGCCTCGACAACGCGCGGCTGCTGGCGCTGCTCGGCAGCGAGCCGCACACGCCGATCGACCTCGCGGTCGGGGCCACGCTCGAAGGCCTGGGCTGCCTGCGGTCGACGCCGGCAGCGGGCGCTAGCCACTTCCCGCAAGCGCGCCCGGCCGACCCGGCCTAGAGTGGTCCACGCTCACAGCAGGACCGACCGGAACCAGGCATGAATTACACGCACGAACACCTCGAGATCCAGAAGACGATGCGCCGCTTCATCGACGAGGAAATCAATCCACACGTCGACGAATGGGAGGCGGCCGAGAGCTTCCCGGCCCACGAGGTGTTCGCCAAGCTCGGCGCGCTGGGCCTGCTCGGGCTCAACAAGCCGGAGGAATACGGCGGCGCCGGCCTCGACTACTCCTACGCGATGGCGATGGCCGAGGCGCTGGGCCACGTGAGCTGCGGCGGCGTGCCGATGGCCATCGGCGTGCAGACCGACATGTGCACCCCGGCGCTGGCCCGCTTCGGCAGCGACGAACWGCGCCGCGAGTTCCTGGCGCCCGCGATCGCAGGCCAGACCGTGGGCTGCATCGGTGTCAGCGAACCCGGCGCCGGCAGCGATGTCGCCGGCCTCAAGAGCCATGCGCGAAAAGACGGCGGCGACTACCTGATCAGCGGCCAGAAGATGTGGATCACCAACAGCCTGCAGGCCGACTGGATGTGCATGCTGGTCAACACCAGCGACGGCCCCGCGCATCGCAACAAGTCGCTGATCATGGTGCCGATGGACAGCCCCGGCATCGAAAAGGCGAGGAAGATCCGCAAGATCGGCATGCACTCGAGCGACACCGGCCTGATCTACTTCGACGAGGTCCGGGTGCCGCAGCGCTATCGCATCGGCGGGGAAGGCCAGGGCTTCGTCTACCAGATGCAGCAGTTCCAGGAAGAGCGCCTGTGGTGCGCGGCGAGTTCGCTGGCGCCGCTCGACGAGTGCATCGCCGACACCATCGAATGGGCGCAGCAGCGCAAGCTGTTCGGCGGCACGCTGGCCGACCAGCAGTGGGTGCAGTTCAAGCTGGCCGAACTCAAGACCGAGGTGGAAGCGCTGCGCGCGCTGACCTACCGCGCCTGCGACCTGCACGTGCAGGGCCAGGACGTGACCGAACTGGCCTCGATGGCCAAACTCAAGACCGGCCGGCTCACGCGCGAGGTGTCCGACACCTGCCTGCAGTTCTGGGGCGGCATGGGATTCACCTGGGAGAACCGGGTCTCGCGGCTCTTCCGCGACGGCCGCCTGGCCTCGATCGGCGGCGGCGCCGACGAGGTGATGCTCGGCATCCTCGCCAAGACCATGGGCATCGCGAAGCGGCCGCCGCGGGAATGACGGCAGCCGCCCGGGCTCCTACCGATCGCGCGCCGGGGTCGCGGCCTGCAGCGCGCGCAGCTTGTCCTTCTTGCTCGGCCGCTTGCCCTTGACGCCGCCGGTGCCCGGCTCGCCCGCGGGCGCGGGCGGCGGCACCTCGACCGGCTCGAAGCCGGCCACCCGCTCGCGCGGCACGTTGAGGCCCTGGCGCTTCTCGATCAGCCTGAAATGCGCCTCGGTCGCGGCGCTGACGAAGCTCACCGCGACGCCGCTTTCGCCGGCCCGGCCGGTGCGGCCGATCCGGTGCACGTAGTCGACCGACGAGCGCGGCAGGTCGAAATTCACCACCACCGGCAACTGCGCGACGTCGATGCCGCGGGCCGCCAGGTCGGTGGCCACCACCACCTGCACCCGGGAAGCCTTGAAGTCGGCCAGCACCTGCGTGCGCTTGCCCTGGCTCAGCACGCCATGGAAGGGTTCGGCCTCGACACCGGCGCGGCGCAGCTTGTCGGCCACGATCTCGGCGCCATGCTTGGTGGCGACGAAGACCAGCACGCGGGTCCAGCCGCTGTCCTTGATCAGCTGGCGCAGCAACTGGGTGCGGCGGCTGGCGTCGACCTCGATCGCACGCTGCTGGATGGCCGCTGGCTCCCCGGCCGGCTCGGCCTCCACCTCGACGCGCACCGGCTCCTTCAACAGGCTGTCGGCCAGCGACTGGATCGCCTGCGGGAAGGTGGCCGAGAACAGCAGGTTCTGGCGCCGCGCCGGCAACAGCGCCAGGATGCGGCCCAGTTCCTCGGCGAAGCCGAGATCGAACAGGCGGTCGGCCTCGTCGAGCACCAGCGTGGCCACCGACGACAGCCTGAGCGCGCGATGGTCGATCAGGTCGAGCAGGCGGCCCGGCGTCGCGACCATGATGTCGGCGCCGCCGCGCAGCGCCATCATCTGCGGGTTGATCGAGACGCCGCCGAAAGCCACCGCGATGCGCACCGGCGCCGGCAGGTGCTGCGCCAGGCTGCGCATCGACTCGCCGACCTGCGCGGCGAGCTCGCGCGTGGGAACCAGCACCAGCACCTGCAGGCGGCGGGGCGACTGGCGGGGCTGGCCGGCGAGCGCCTGCAGCAGCGGCAGCGAGAATGCCGCAGTCTTGCCGGAGCCGGTCCGGGCCGCGCCCAGCAGGTCACGTCCCTGCAGGATCGCCGGGATGGCTTCGAGCTGGATCGCGGTGGGCGCGACGTAGCCCTTGTCGGTGGCGGCGCGCACCAGGGCGGGATCGAGTCCGAGCGATTGAAATGGCATGGATGGAGGCACGGGATAGGGCGTTGAGAATGACGGAGCATAGCTACCATCCACCAGGCGACACAGCAACGATGAATTCCGAGGACCTCGACAAGCTCGTCAGCCGCGAGATGCCGTTCGGCAAATACAAGGGCAGGCTGATTGCCGACCTGCCCGGCAACTACCTGACCTGGTTCGCCCGCGAAGGCTTCCCGCCCGGGGAAATCGGCCGCCTGCTGTCGCTGATGCACGAAATCGACCACAACGGGCTCAAAGGGCTGCTGAACCCGCTGCGCAGGCGGCCGCCGGGCTGATTTCGTCTCTTTTTTCAGCCCCGGAACAAATAATCACTCGAATTTCTAGCGGAAGTTCACACAAAAGTCTGATAGTGCACGACAATGCTGGAGCGTTTCTGGCAGTCACTGCCAGTTTCGTGAACCGGTGATCGGTCAGTTTCGCGCCACAGCGCCACTTATGTTTGTTGTGATACTGGGACTCCATCGCTTTGTTTTTTTGGTTTGATTAGGAGTCCCTCCATGGGCAAGAAACTTTACGTAGGCAACCTCGCTTACTCCATCCGCGACAACGACCTCGAACAGGCTTTCAGCCAGTACGGCTCGGTCGCCAGCGCCAAGGTCATGATGGAACGCGACAGCGGTCGCTCCAAGGGCTTCGGCTTTGTCGAAATGGGCACCGACGCGGAAGCGCTGGCTGCCATCGAAGGCCTGAACGGCCAAGCACTCGACGGCCGCAGCCTGACCGTCAATGAAGCACGTCCGATGGAGCCCCGCTCGCCCGGCGGCTTCGGCGGTGGCGGCGGCCGCAGCGGCGGCGGCGGTGGCTAC
>NZ_JBFUCI010000197.1:0-11057 GCF_056405335.1 Variovorax sp. P1_H12_2 | reverse complement strand
GCTGCAGCGCCTGCGCGACCAGCAGCAGGGCAAGAACACCGCCGGCTTCATCAGCGGCTACCGYGGCTCCCCGCTCGGCGGCTACGACCAGGCGCTCTGGAAGGCCAGCAAGTTCCTGAAGGAACAGAACATCGTCTTCCAGCCCGGGGTCAACGAAGAACTCGCGGCCACCGCGCTATGGGGCACCCAGCAACTGGGCTTCTCTCCCGCGGGCACCAACAAGTTCGACGGCGTCTTCGGCATCTGGTACGGCAAGGGCCCGGGGGTGGACCGCTGCTCGGACGTCTTCAAGCACGCCAACATGGCCGGCACGACCGAGTTCGGCGGCGTGATCGCGGTGGCCGGCGACGACCACATCTCGAAGAGTTCGACCGCGGCGCACCAGAGCGACCACATCTTCAAGGCCTGCGGCACGCCGGTGTTCTTCCCGGCCAACGTGCAGGAAATCCTCGACCTCGGCATCCATGCCTTCGCGATGAGCCGCTTCGCCGGCATCTGGTCGGGCATGAAGACGATCCAGGAAATCGTCGAATCCAGCGCCACCGCGATGATCGACCCCGAGCGCGTCGAGATCGTCATCCCGACCGACTTCCAGATGCCCCCCGGCGGCCTGCACATCCGCTGGCCCGACCATGCGCTCGAGCAGGAAGCGCGGCTGATGCACTACAAGTGGTACGCCGCGCTGGCCTATATCCGCGCCAACCGCCTGAACCACAACGTGATCGAGGGCCCGAACGACCGCTTCGGCATCATGGCCAGCGGCAAGGCCTTCAACGACACCCGCCAGGCGCTGATCGACCTCGGCCTGGACGACGCGGCCTGCCGGCAGCTCGGCATCCGGCTGCACAAGGTGGCGGTGGTCTGGCCGCTCGAAGCCCAGCTCACGCGCGCCTTCGCGACCGGCCTGCAGGAAATCCTGGTGGTCGAGGAAAAGCGCCAGGTCATCGAGTACCAGCTCAAGGAAGAGCTCTACAACTGGCGCCCGGACGTGCGGCCCAACGTGGTCGGCAAGTTCGACGAAGGCGAGGTCCACGCGGCCGAGGGCTACTCCGGCGGCGAATGGTCGATGCCCAACCCGAGCGCGCACGAGCTGTTGCGCGCCAACGCCGACCTGAATCCGGCGCTGATCGCCAAGGCGATCGCCCTGCGCCTCAAGAAGACCGGCCTGCTGGCCGCCGCGGGCGCCGACATGGCCGCGCGCATCGACGCCCAGCTCGCGATCCTCGAAGCCAAGGAGCGCGCGATGGCCGCGCCGCAGGTGATCGGCGTCTCGGACGCGGCGCGCCAGCCCTGGTTCTGCTCGGGCTGCCCGCACAACACCAGCACCGTGGTGCCCGAGGGCTCGCGCGCGCTGGGCGGCATCGGCTGCCACTTCATGGCGACCTGGATGGACCGCTCGACCATCGGCTTCACGCAGATGGGCGGCGAGGGCGTGCCATGGGTCGGCCAGCAGCCGTTCACCACCGACCAGCACATCTTCGCCAACCTCGGCGACGGCACCTACTTCCACAGCGGCCTGCTGGCGATCCGCCAGAGCATCGCGGCCGGCGTCAACATCACCTACAAGATCCTCTACAACGACGCCGTCGCGATGACCGGCGGCCAGCAGGTCGGCGAGCGGCCCGAGGGCCATTCGGTGCTGCAGATCGCAGAGAGCCTGCATGCCGAAGGCGCGGTCAAGGTCGTCGTCGTCACCGACGAGCCCGAGAAGTACGAAGGCGTCAGTGTTCCCGGCGACAACGTCAAGGTGCGGCACCGCGACGACCTGGACGAGATCCAGCGCGAGTTCCGTGAAATCAAGGGCACGACGGCCATCATCTACGACCAGACCTGCGCGACCGAGAAGCGGCGCCGCCGCAAGCGGGGCACGGCGGTCGATCCGGCCAAGCGCGTGGTCATCAACGAACTGGTCTGCGAAGGCTGCGGCGACTGCAGCGTGCAGAGCAACTGCCTGTCGGTGGAGCCGCTGGAGACCGAGTTCGGCCGCAAGCGCACCATCAACCAGAGCACCTGCAACAAGGACATGAGCTGCCTCAAGGGCTTCTGCCCGAGCTTCGTCACGGTCGAAGGCGGCCAGCTCAAGAAGAAGGCGAAGAACAAGGGCGCGACGCCGGCCGATCTGGGCGCGCTCTCCGAGCCGGCGCTGCCTTCGCTCGCGGGCGACCAGGTGTGGGGCATCGTGGTGGCGGGCGTCGGCGGCACCGGCGTCATCACCATCGGTCAGCTGCTGGGCATGGCGGCGCACATCGAGGGCAAGGGTATCGTCACCCAGGACGCGGCCGGCCTGGCCCAGAAGGGGGGCGCCACCTGGAGCCACGTGCTGATCGGCGAGACGCAGGACGCCATTCGCACCACCCGCGTCGGCACCGCCGCGGCCGACCTGATCCTGGCCTGCGACCCGCTGGTCAGCGTCAATGCCGAGAGCCTGGCGCGCATGCGTGAGGGCCGCACCCACGTGGCGCTCAACAGCCACAGCAGCCCGACGGCCGCCTTCGTGCGCAACGCCAACTGGCAGAACCCGCAGGAGGCCTGCGCGGCCGAGATCGCGCGCGCCGTCGGCGTCGACGCTGTCGGTGCCTTCGATGCCGATGCGGCGGCGACCTCGCTGATGGGCGACAGCATCTATGTCAACCCGATGATCCTGGGCTACGCCTGGCAAAAGGGCTGGGTCCCGCTGGCGCTCGAATCGCTGATGCGGGCGATCGAGCTCAACGCGGTGGCGGTCGACAACAACAAGGCGGCCTTCGAATGGGGTCGCCAGGCCGCAGAGCGGCCGGCCGAACTGCAAAAACGCGTGCAGCCGGGCCAGGTCATCGAGTTCAAGAAGCGCGAGACGGTCGACGCGCTGGTGGCGCGCCGCGCCGAATTCCTGACCGGTTACCAGAACGCGGCCTACGCCGACGACTACAAGGCCTTCGTCGCCAAGGTGCGGCAGGCCGAGTCGGCGCTGGGCAAGACCAGCCTGACCGAGTCCGTGGCGCGCTTCCTGTTCAAGCTGATGGCCTACAAGGACGAGTACGAAGTGGCGCGGCTGCACACCGACCGCAGCTTCCTCGACCGGGTCGAAGGCATGTTCGAGGGCGACTTCAAGCTCAACTATCACCTCGCGCCGCCCATCATCGCGAAGAAGAACGCCAAGGGCGAACTGCAGAAGCAGAAGTTCGGACCGTGGATGCTCACCGGCTTCAGGGTGCTGGCGAAGCTCAAGGGCCTGCGCGGCACGGCACTCGACATCTTCGGCCGCACCGAGGAGCGCAAGACCGAACGCGCCCTGATCGGCGAATACCGGGCCAGCATCGAGGAGGTGCTCGCCGGGTTGAGTGCGGCCAATCACGACACCGCGCTGGCGATCGCCGGCCTGCCCGAGCAGATCCGCGGTTACGGCCATGTCAGGGAACGCAACCTGGCCGCCGCGCGGGTGCGCTGGGCCGAGTTGCTGGCCAAGTGGCGCGATCCGCGCGCCGCCCGTGTCGCGGCTTGAGGCTTGCGCGCCGTCAGGACCCCCGGAAAAAGCCCCTGAACGCCGCCCCGGCTTAGGCCGGGCCGGCCTGCCGACGGCCGAATACAATGCTCGGTGCTGTGCGCGGCCCTGGCTCCGCGCTGCGTGGCCGCCGGGTGCGGCCGCGGATGCGACGGAACCTCATGCAAGCGAGGGCCGGCGCTCCTCTTCCTTTCCCCTGTTGGAGACTTCCTTGTTCATTTCTTCTGCTTTTGCCCAGACCGCGCCCGCTGCCGGGGGCGGCGACATGATGTCCTCGCTCGGCAGCATGCTGCCGCTGGTGTTGATGTTCGTGGTCCTCTACTTCGTCATGATCCGCCCGCAGATGAAGCGCCAGAAGGAAGCGCGCGCCATGATCGAAGCCCTCGCCAAGGGTGACGAGGTCGCCACCTCCGGCGGCATGCTCGGCAAGATCACCCAGATCGGCGAGCAATACCTGACGGTCGAGATCGCCAAGGGCGTCGAAGTCCAGATCCAGCGCAGCGCCGTGGTCCAGGTGCTGCCCAAGGGCGCGATCAAGTAAGTAGAGCCACAACGACGCGGGCGCCGGACTCCGCGCGCCCTGAAGGTTGAATCGATGAACCGTTACCCGGTCTGGAAGTACGCGATCATCGTGATCGTGCTGCTTGTGGGGCTTGTCTACGCCCTGCCCAATTTCTTCGGCGAGGCGCCTGCGGTGCAGGTGTCGTCGGCCAAATCGACCGTCAAGGTCGATGCCGGCACACAGGCCCGGGTGGCTGAGGCGCTCAAGGCCGCCTCGCTGGTGCCCGACCTGCTGACGCTCGACGCCACCTCGGTGCGGGCGCGCTTCGCCACCACCGACGACCAATTGAAGGCGCGCGACGTGATGCAGCGCGCGCTGGTGCCCGACCCGAGCGATCCGCCCTACACGGTGGCGCTGAACCTCGTATCGCGCTCCCCGAGCTGGCTCACCGCCCTGCACGCCTTCCCGATGTACCTGGGCCTCGACCTGCGCGGCGGCGTCGATTTCCTGCTCCAGGTCGACATGAAGGGGGCCATCGACAAGCGGGCCGAATCCTTCGCCAGCGACCTGCGCACCGCATTGCGCGACAAGAGCGTGCGCGGCAGCGCGGTCAGCCGCAACGGCCAGACCATCGAGATGCGCTTCCGCGATGCCGCCGGACTGGATGCCGCCAAGGGCCTGCTGCAGGACCAGTTCCCGGACCTGACAGGGGTCGAGAGCCAGGAAGGCACCGACTTCAAGCTCGTCGCCTCGATCAAGCCCGAGGCCGCGCGCCGGCTGCAGGACGCTGCCCTGAAGCAGAACATCACCACGCTGCACAACCGGATCAACGAGCTCGGCGTGGCCGAGCCGGTGATCCAGCAGCAGGGCCTGGACCGCATCGTGGTCCAGCTGCCCGGCGTGCAGGACACGGCCAAGGCCAAGGACATCCTGGGCCGTACCGCCACGCTCGAGATGCGCCTGGTCGACGAAAGCACCGAAGGCCGCGCCGCGGAGATGGGCACCGGTCCGGTGCCCTTCGGCTCCGAGAAATTCCTCGACCGCCAGGGCCGCTCGGTGATCGTCAAGAAGCAGGTGCTGGTGACCGGCGAGAACCTCACCGATGCCCAGCCCGGCTTCGATTCGCAGACCCAGCAGCCCAAGGTCGACCTGACCATGGACGCCAAGGGCGGCCGCATCATGCGCGACGTCAGCCGCGAGAACTTCAAGAAGCGCATGGCGATGCTGATCTTCGAGAAGGGCAAGGGCGAGGTGCTCACGGCCCCGTCGATCAACGGCGAGCTCGGCAACCGCTTCCAGATCTCCGGCTCGATGAGCGTGGTCGAGGCCAACGACCTCGCGCTGCTGCTGCGCGCCGGTTCGCTGGCCGCGCCGATGGAGATCATCCAGGAACGCACCATCGGCCCGAGCCTGGGTGCCGACAACATCAAGAAGGGCTTCGACAGCGTGATGTACGGCTTCGCCGCGATCATGGTGTTCATGTGCCTCTATTACGCGTTGTTCGGCGTCTTCTCGTCGATCGCGCTGGCGGTCAACTTGCTGCTGCTGGTGGCGATCCTCTCGATGCTGCAGGCCACGCTGACGCTGCCCGGCATTGCCGCCATGGCGCTGGCCATCGGCGTGGCGATCGACTCCAACGTGCTGATCAACGAGCGCATCCGCGAGGAACTGCGCAGCGGCGCCTCGCCGCAGGCCGCCATCCATGCCGGCTACGAGCGCGCCTGGGGCACCATCCTCGACTCCAACGTCACGACGCTGATTGCCGGTGTCGCGCTGCTGGCCTTCGGCTCCGGCCCGATCCGCGGTTTCGCGGTGGTGCATTGCATCGGTATCGTCACCTCGATGTTCTCGGCCGTGTTCTTCTCGCGCGGCCTGGTGAACTTCTGGTACGGCAGCAAGAAGAAGCTCAAGACGGTGTCGATCGGCACCGTCTGGAAGCCGGACGCCACCACCGTGGCCGACGCGAAATAAGAGACACGACAAATGGAATTCTTCCGGATCCACAGGACGATCCCGTTCATGCGCCACGCGCTGGTGCTGAACGCGGTGTCCTTCATCACCTTCGCGCTGGCGGTCTTCTTCCTGTTCCACCGCGGACTGCACCTGTCGGTGGAGTTCACCGGTGGCACGGTGATGGAAGTCGCCTCCCAGCAGTCGGTCGACATCGGCCGCGTACGCGAGACTATCTCCAAGCTCGGCTACCAGGACGTGCAGGTTCAGAACTTCGGCACCTCGCGCGACGTCCAGATCCGCCTGCCGGTGCAGAAGGGCCAGACCTCGGCCCAGCAGAGCGAACAGGTCATGGCGGCGCTTCAGGCGGTCGACCCGACGGCGACCCTGCGCGGCAACGAGTTCGTCGGCCCGCAGGTCGGCGAGGAGCTGACCACCAACGGCCTCAAGGCGCTGGGCATGGTGGTGGTCGGCATCATGATCTACCTGGCTTTCCGCTTCGAATGGAAATTTGCGCTGGCCACCGTGCTGGCCAACCTGCACGACGTGGTCATCATCCTGGGCTTCTTCGCCTTCTTCCAGTGGGAGTTCTCGCTGGCGGTGCTGGCGGCGGTGCTGGCGGTGCTGGGCTACTCGGTCAACGAGTCGGTGGTGATCTTCGACCGCGTGCGCGAGAACTTCCGCCGCTATCGCAAGCTCAGCACCCCCGAGGTGATCGACAGCGCGATCACCTCGACCATCAGCCGGACCATCATCACCCACGGCTCGACCCAGCTGGTGGTGCTGTCGATGTTCTTCTTTGGTGGCCCGACGCTGCACTATTTCGCGCTGGCCCTGACCATCGGGATCTGCTTCGGCATCTATTCGTCGGCCTTCGTGGCGGCGTCCATCGCGATGTGGCTGGGCGTCAAGCGCGAGGACCTGGTCAAGGGACCGGTCAAGCGCGACGGCGATCCGAACGACCCCAACGCCGGCGCCACCGTGTGAGCCCGGCTTTGGGGTTGCCGAGCATGGCGGGCCCTTGTGCGGTTACGCTTCCCGATGCAAGCTCGAAGTTTGCCGAATCGAAATAATTGCCGTCCCGACCATCCATGACCACGCGGTCCCATGCAGCTTCCCTCCAACTCTCCCGCGAGACGCGCGAGCGTTTCGTCGCCGCCACCGAGCCGCTGATCGCGCCGGTCGGGCATGCGGTCCTCGAACGGCTGGCGGTCCTGGCCTCGCAGACCGGCAACGCGCGCGAGATGCAGGAGAACCGCGACGGCTTGCTGGCCTTCCAGACCCACGGCGCCGACTGGGTGTCGCGTTCGCAGTCGGCTTGGCGCAAGGCGCTGGCCGCCAGCACGGCCGAAGGGCCGAGCTCCAATTCGCTGTCGCACCTCGAACTGATCGGCGACGAAGTGGTCGAGACCAGCATCCTGTCGTCGCGGCTCGCGCAGTCGATCCAGGACAAGGCCAGTTTCGAACTCAGCGACCTGCGGCTGCGCATCCAGCATCTGGAAGGAACCCACGAGCTGAGCGCGAAGGACATCCTCAAGCCCGAGGCGCTGGCCAGGGTGCTGGTCGACCAGTGGCTCGCCACTGGTCTGAACCGCGGCATCTGGAACAAGGTTCAGGACCAGGTGCAGCAGCACATGGTCGAGGTGGTGGTCCAGGCCTACAAGGATGCCAACGCCTTCCTGGTCGGCAAGGACGTGATGGCCGAGATCGACCTCAAGAGCTTCGTCCGTCGCACCGGATCGGTGAGCTCGGGCACTGCGCCGCTGGGCGGCAGTTTCGCGGGTAGCCACGGCGGCAGCGCGTCGATGGGCATCTCCGGGCAACCGCAGGCGGGTGGCTTCGGGGCCCCGGCGGGCAGCTTCGCGCCGGCAGCGATCGGCGTCGGGCGAGGAGCTGGCGGACCCGGGCAGGCCGGCGGCGATACCCAGGTCGCCACCGGCGGCTCGCCGCTGCTGATGGCGCGCCAGCGAGCGCAGGGCGTGCTGCTCAATCTCAAGCGCTTCGTGACCGCGCGCATCGGCGGCGACATCACTCAGCCCCGCCTGAACGGCGGCGGCGAGATGGCGGGCGGCGGGGGCGGCATGGGCGGCGGTGCGCCGGGCTTCGCGGCAGCGATCGCGGACGCCGAGGCGGCCTACCAGATCGCGGCCTCGCAGTACGTGGTCGGCGAGGAGGCCACGGCCATCCACCATGCCTCGGCCGAACTGCGCCGGCGCACCAGTGAACTCAAGAAGAAGGCGCCCACCACGGCCGACAAGGCCACGGTCGAGATCGTGGCGCTGATGTTCCAGGCCATCCTGGCCGAGGAGCGGATCCCGTTCTCGGCCCGGGTCTGGTTCGCGCGCCTGCAGATGCCGGTGCTGCGCGTGGCCATCGCCGAGCCGGAATTCTTCGGCACCCTGCAGCACCCGGCGCGCATGCTGATCGACCGCATGGGTTCGTGCGTGATGGGCTTCGATGCGGCCGCGATTTCGGGCAGCGCGCTCGAGGGCGAGATCCGCCGCGTGGTCCAGGTGATCGAGCAGTACCCTGAAACCGGCCAGCGCGTGTTCAAGCTGGTATTCGACGAATTCGTCGCCTTCCTCAACAAGTACCTGACGCAGAGCGACACCACCCAGCGGGTGATGAGCGTGGCGCAGCAGGTCGAGCAGAAGGAGACGATGGCGATCCAGTACACCATCGAGTTGCGCAAGATGCTCAACGACATGCCGGTACGGGAAGAGATTCGCGAGTTCCTGTTCAAGGTCTGGGCCGAGGTGCTGGCGATCGCCGCCCTGCGCTATGGCGCCCAGGACGAGCAGACCGTGACCCTCAAACGGGCGGCCTCCGACCTGGTCTGGGCGGCCAGCGCCAAGCCCAACCGCAACGACCGCACCCGCGTGATCCAGGACCTGCCGAAGCTGTTGCAGCGGCTGCGCCAGGGCATGACGCTGCTGGGCATCGTGGGTGAGCCGCAGGAGGCGCACATCAAGATCATCGGCGCGACCCTGTCCGATGCCTTCCTGTCGAAGACCGAGGCGATCCCGCCGGCCAAGATCGAGGCCATGGCCAAGCGCCTGGCCAACCTGGAGGATTTCGTCTCCGACGAAGGCACCACCGACCTGCCGCTCGATGCCGCGAGCATCGAGTTGCTGCTCGGCGTCGATGCGGCCTCGATCGAGGTGGTGCCCGACACCGGCACCAAGGTCAGCGAGGACATGCTCGCTTGGGCGCACGAACTCCAGGTCGGCACCTGGTTCATGCTCGACCACAATGACCGCGTGAGCCAGGTCCAGTTCGTCTGGCGCAGCGACCGCAAGCAGCTGCACCTGTTCGCTTCGAGCGACGGCCACAGCTTCCTGATCCAGGTCGGTCGCCTGGCGTCCTACCTGCAGGCCGGCCTGCTGGTGCCGGCCGAAGAGGAAACGCTCACGGTGCGCGCCACGCGCGAAGCGCTGGCCAAGCTCGACGCCAACCCAGAACGGCTTCTGAACTAGCTCGCCCCCAGGTTGCCCGGCACTTCGTGTCCGGGCGCCCACCCCCTACCGGGGGCAACACCAGCGGCCTGGCAAAGCCAGATCCGCGGTGTTTCATCAACGGGCCTGGCTGCGCCGGCCGATTGAAGAGAGGCGCCGCGCTTGTTCTCCGGCGGCGCGCAGCGCCCGCCCGTTSGTGGGCAGTCGCGGAACCGGCTTTGCCGGGCCGCTGACTGCGCCCCCGGYAGGGGGTGGGMGGGCTACACGAAGTGAGCCCGACCTGGGGGCGAGCCTAGTGCGCGACGCGAAGCGTCGCATCGTCGCAGAGCTCGTCGAGCACCAAGGCGTCGGGTTCGACACCGGTGCTCCAGTGCACCATCAGCACGATGATCTTGAGCTCGTCGAGTGCCAGCGGCTCGCCCGGCGTCGCCATGGCGCGTTCGACCACGATCTCGCGCATGCCGGCCGGCAGCACACCCGCGGATTCGAGGAAGCTGATGAAGCCCAGGCATTCGGCGCCGATGTGTTCCTGTTCGGAGGTCGAGTAGACGCGCATCGCATCGGCCGACTGCGCCATCGCGGCATCGGCTGCGACGCCCGGCAGCACGGTGGCGCTGATGCCGTCGGCGTGGCGGCTGAGCTGCACGCCCCGGGTCGCCAGGCTCAGGCCGTCGAGCCAGTGCAGCGCCTCGCGGATCTCTTCCGCATCGAAGCCCTGGGCGCTGAGCTTGCGCCCCAGCTGCTCGGGTTCCGGGCAGGCATCGCCGCGCCAGTAGTTTTCGTAGACATACACGAGCACTTCGAACATGGGTTCAATATAGCCCACTCCGGGCGTTGCCCGTCGAAAGTTGCATCGACACGACGCAGGCTGTGGGTCAGCCGAGCGCGATGCGCTGGAACAGGCCGCCCGGCAGGCGGGCGACACGGCCTGCCAGCTCGAGTTCGAGCAATTGCGCCTGCAGCGTGGCCGGGCTGAAGCCGGTGCGGGCGCACAGCGCATCGAGGCTGACCGGGTCGAACCCGAGTTCGCGCAGCAGCGCGGGTTCCGTCGCATCGTCCGCGGCGGCGGGCGATGGCGGCGTGGGGCCGCCATCGAAGCGCAGCTCTTCCAGCACATCGCCGACCGATTCGACCAGCTTGGCCCCCTGGCGGATCAGTTCATGGCAGCCGCGCGAGTGCGGCGAATGGATCGAACCCGGGATGGCGAACACCTCGCGCCCCTGCTCGGCCGCGAGCCGGGCCGTGATCAACGACCCGGAGCGCAGCGCGGCCTCGACCACCAGCGTGCCGCGCGTGAGCCCGGCAATGATGCGGTTGCGCTTCGGGAAGTTCTGGTTCAGCGGCGGCGTACCCAGCGGGTACTCGCTCACGATCAAGCCGTGCGCGGCGATCCGATGGGCCAGCTCGCGATGCCGGGCGGGGTAGACGCGATCGAGTCCGGTGCCCACCACCGCCACCGTGGCCGGCCGCTCCGGGCCCCCGGTCTCGAGCGCGCCTTCATGGGCCGCCCCGTCGATCCCGAGGGCCAGGCCCGAGACCACGGGAATCCCGGCCTCGCCGAACGCGCGCGCGAACGCACGAGCGTTCTGCGTGCCCTGGGTCGTGGGATTTCGGCTGCCGACCATGGCGATGCTGCGGTCCAGCTGCGTCAGGTCGAATCCGGATGCGC
>NZ_JBFUCI010000196.1:0-11060 GCF_056405335.1 Variovorax sp. P1_H12_2 | reverse complement strand
GTCTCCAGGTGATTGGATGGGCGCCCGGGTCGGCGCCGCCTGCATCGACCTCGACTGTAGGCGGGCCGGGCCTCGGCGCCCAGGTTGCGGCTCGCCAGATTCGGGTGAAAATCTGCCAACCCTCCAAGCAGACCCCGTGCCCAGCAAGTCCACTGCCCGCCCGTCCCCGGCCCTCTCGCCCCTGGTGCATCGCCACGGCCGCGGCGACCTCGACACGCCGACCGAGAGCACGCTGGGCCTGCCCGCGCTGGTCGAGACGATGGCGGCGCTGGGCGTCGACGCGGCTGCGGTGCTCGAAGGCACGGGGATCTCGCCGCTGGCCCTCACGGACCACAACGCGCGGTTGTCGCAGCGCCAGAAGGTGGCGCTGTTCGACAACGTGCAGCGCCTGTCGCCGGACCCGGCCATCGGCCTGCTGGCCGGGCAGCGGCAGCGGATTCCGGACTTTGGTGTCTTCGGCTATGTGCTGCTGAGCAGCGCGACCCTGGCCGATGCGGTGGCTTTCGGCATCCGGCACGTCCGGCTCGCGGGACCTGTGCTGGAGAAAGGGTTCCGCGTCGAGGGCGAACTGGCGATCTTCGAAGGGCGGGATGTGCTGGACCTCGGGCACCTGCTGCCGCTGGCGACGGAGTTCTGGTTCAGCTCGATCCTGACCTTGCTGGGGCGGGTGCTCGAGCGACCGTTCCAGCCGCGGTGCATGCTCTTGCCCTATCCGGCACCTGCCTGTGCAGGCCGCTACCCCGAGATTCTGAATTGCCCGGTGAGCTTCGAGGCGAAGGTCATGCAGATGCACTTCGACGCCAGCCTGCTGGGGCTCCCGCTGCCCAACGCCAACCCCCTCACGGCCAGCCTCTCCACCGACTTCTGCGCCCGCATGCTCGAAGCCATCGGCGGCGAGGACACCCTGGTCAAGTCGATCAAGGAAGCCTGCCTCAACCGTGGCGCGGGCGGCATGCCGCGGGCGGACGAGATGGCCAGCCGGCTGCACGTGTCGACGCGCACGCTGCATCGCCGCCTGGTCGATGCAGGCACGTGCTACCAGGACATCATCGACGGCATCCGCAAGCGCCTGGCCATCGAACTGCTCGAGCGCACGGAGCTGTCGGTGGACGAGATCGCGGAGCGCAGCGGCTTCGCCGATACGTCCAACTTCCGCAAGGCGTTCCGCAAGTGGACCGGCCAGACCCCGGCGTACTTCCGCGCGCCTCGGGGCTGAAGCGCCGGGGCGCCTACGGACCCGCGCGCGGGTAGGTGCCTGGAGGCAGGCACTTGCTGGAGCCGGTGACCACCAGCTTCGTGAACCCGAAGTCTGACTTGACGGCGTAGTCCTTGCCTTTATGGGCGTCGCCCGGCTGCGTGCGGTGGCGAAACTTCTTGTCGGGACAGCGACTGGACAGGAACTCGTTGCCCGAACGGCCGCCCGCTCGCCACGTGATCGTGGTGTCGCCGCTCACGTACGTGCCCTCGAAATCATCGAAGGCCAGGGCGCTCGAACTCCACCCGCTCGCGAGAACCATCGCGGCAAGCAGCGGCTTCTTCAAACTCAAACGATGTCGTGACATAAGGCGTGCGAGGAGCAGGGCCATTCTATGGCGGGCCTGGCCGTTGTCTCCACCGCCTTCACCACGTACGTGGTTCCAAGTGGCTGCAGGGATGGCGGGCGGCGGCTGCTCATTCGTCCGGCGCATCGAGATTCAATCGCAGCAGATCGGTGATGGAATTCACCTTCAGCTTCTCGATCAACCGGCTGCGATGCTGCTCCACGGTGCGGTGACTGATCGCGAGCTCCTTGGCAATGACCTTGCTCGGCAAGCCCTTGAGCGCCAGCGACATCACCTCGCGTTCGCGATCGGTCAGGGCGGCGATCCGCTTGGCCAGGCCCTGATGCACATCGGCGGCCGGCGCCGCCCGCATGCCGGCATCACGGCGCAAGGCCTCGTCGATCGCGTCCAGCAACTGCTGCTCGCGGTAGGGCTTCTGTACGAAGTCGACGGCCCCGTCCTTGACCGCCTTGACCGCCATCGTGATGTCGCCATGGCCGCTGATGAAGACGATCGGGATTCGCGCGCCGATCGCGACCAGGCGCTGCTGCAGCGCGAGCCCGCTCATGCGCGCCATGCGCACATCGAGCACGAGGCAGCCGGGCCGCGACGGATCGAAGGTCCCGAGGAACTCCAGCGCCGAGCTGTGGACCTCGGTGGCGAGGCCGATCGAGTTCACCAGTTCGCGCACCGAGTCGCGATAGGCCTCGTCGTCATCGATGATGAAGACAGTCGGTTCGTCCATGGCGTGGGCTAGGGGAGCCGCGGAAGGGTGAAGCTGAACACCGCCCCGCCGCCGGGATTGTGCGAGGCCCAGAGCTTGCCGCCATGGGCCTCGATCAGTTTGCGGCAGATCGCCAGGCCCACCCCGAGACCGCTGGACTTGGTCGAATAGAAGGATTCGAAGACGCGCTCCAGGTCGCCTTCGTGGATGCCGACGCCGCGGTCGGAAATATCGACCCGCACCTCGTCGTGTTCGCCGGCCTGGATGGCGATGCTGATCTCCCGGGCACCGGCGGGCGGCGCCAGTTCGATCGCCTCCATCGCATTGCGCAGCAGGTTCAGGACCACCTGCTGCACATGGATTTCGTCGACGACCACCACGGGCAGGGGGCCCGTCGGCGGCAACTCGATGCGGATGTCGCGAAGATCGCAATCCAGCTTCACCATGCCGACGCATTCGCGCACCGCCTGGTCGATGCGGATCGGCTTCGGGTCCAGTTCGTGGCGCTGCACCATGCTGCGCATTCGCGTCACCACATCGCCGGCGCGCGTCGACTGGCCGATCACCTTGTCGAGCAGTTCCGTGACACGGACCATGTCGGGCGATCGCTCGCCCGCGCGGCGTCGCGCGGCGAGCGCGTAATTCTCGATCGCACCCAGCGGCTGTGTGATCTCGTGGGCCAGTGCGACCGACATTTCTCCGGCCGTGTGGACCCGCACCAGGTGCGCCAGTCGTTCGCGCCAGTGCGCCGCCTCGACTTCCGCGGCCAGCCGGCGGCGCTCGGCAGATTCGCGGGCATGCAGGCTGCCGAAGACTTCAGCCAGCAGCTGGACCCCGGGGAGCAGCGCGTCGGGCCAGGCATGTTCACGCCGGACCGTCGCGATCGAGAGGGCGCCCGCCTGTTCCCCCGCGACCGGCACCACGAGCAACGAGCGGATGCCCAGTGCCTGCAAGGTGTCGCGGTCCCGATGCGCCGAGGCAGGGAGCTCGGCGAGACCGGTCAGCCGGACCACCCGGCCGGCAGCCACGCGGCTGCCCAGCCACGGCAGGCAACCCGTTGCGTGCGTGCCCGGCGGTGCCGCGAACCCTACGGCATGCCAATGCCGCGCCGGCTCGTAGCGCCCGTCGCTGTCGATCCCCGGCCAGAGGGCGACCCGCTCGGCACCCACGAATTCGCCGATCTCGCGCAATCCGTGCAACACGGCCTCGCCTTGCTCGTCCGGTCTGGCCAGCACCAGGGAGGCCAGGATGCTGCTGGCCAGCCGCTCGAAGCCGATTGCGAGCTCGAGTTCTTCCTGCGCGCGCTTGCGTGCGAGGGCGCTGCCGAGGATTTCCGCCAGCAGACGCATCCGCTCGAGAAGTTCGTCCGACCATTCGCGCTCGCACCGAACGGAGCCGAAGATGAGGGCACCTTGAAGATGCCCCGCCACCATGATGGGCATCATGACGTGTGATTTCAGGCCGAGCCGGCGCCAGCTCTCCTTGTCGACGCGGGCCTCCGGCGGCAGGTCGTCGAGGCGCGAAAAGGCGACCGGCCTGTTCGCGATCGCCATCGAAAGCGCCCACGGATTCGAATCGCGCACGTCGAGGCAGTGCTGCACCTGCGCGATGCCTTCCCTGGAGAACGAATGCGTGACATGGGCGCTTCCGGTCAGCGTGAACACGCGCGTCAGCGTCGACCGGTCGATGTCGAGGGCCTTCACGATGCGCGCGAGGCTGTCCTCGATGGCGCGGTCGATGTCGTGCAGCGGCACGGCCACGAAGGTGGCCGACAGGTCCGACAGCAGGCGCTCGAAGCGCAGCAGGCCCTGCAGGTCGCGAGGAGGCGGGCGCGAGGCCCATGGAAGGACTGAGGCCGTCATATCGGCGCCCGTGGCGGGAACCCTCCTTGTGTGTCGGCGTGATGATCCCCGTGCCATCCCGGGGCGCCGGAGCCGTCGCGATCGATCACGTCCGAGGCTCCTCGCGGCATTGCGGTGATTTCCGATCGGATCCGGATGCATCGCGACGCATTCGCATCATCGCCACTTCGTTTGCGCACCGTCAACCCGGCTTTCGGGATATGGCGACAGTCGTCGACGGGGAGCGACGCCGGTCATCGGGTTGTCACATTTCCGTGTCAAGACGAGTGCGACGAGCTTGATGTGTGCGGGGTCGCCGCAGGCGCCGGGGACAGACCGGGCCAGTCCGCGCCCAGCGCCTGGCACTCGCGAATCGCCAGATCGGCCGCGGGCGAGAGGGTGCGGCCCTTCAGCCAGATCGCGTGAACATCGGCGAACAGCGTCGTTTCGGCCGCGATCATGCGTACCGGACGCAAGTCGATGCCGAGGACCGTTGCCAGCCCGTGCGGCAGCAAGGCCAGCAGGTCGCCCTCCAGGGCCAGCCTGGCCAGCGTGGGCAGGTCGTCGCATTCGACCGCCAGCGGAAACCTCCCGGGATCCTCGAAGCCGAGGGCCTGCGCGACGATCCACAACAGCTCCGGCTTGGTCGAGACCATGCCGATGCCATGGCGGCGCAGGCTCTCCGGCGTCGCCCTTTTGTCCCGCAGCAAGGGGTGGTCGGGTCGGCAGTACAGCGCCCCGGCGATCTTCATGATCGGCACCATGTCCAGCGGGGCATCGCGAACGAGCAGACGCGGATCGGCGACGAAGAAGTCGATCGACTCGGCCAGGAGCAGGGCGAGCAGGCTGTCGACGTTGCCGCTGCGCACGCGCGCAATCACCTGCGGGGCCTTGCGGCGCAAATCGGCCAGCAGCCTCGGCACCAGGATGGCGGCGGGTATGGGCCCCATGCCGATGCAGAGTTCGCCCAGTTCGCCCTGGCGCAGCAACTGGGCGTCGCGTTCCAGGCATCGACTGTCGAAGACCAGGCGTCGCGCGCGCTCGACCAGGGTTCGGCCGGCCGGCGTCAGCGTCGCGCCCTGGGGACCCCGTTCGAACAGCCGCAGGCCGAAGTGTTCTTCCAGCGACTGGATGCTGCGGCTGAAGGCCGCCTGGCTGAGATGAACCTTGTCGGCCGCCGCGACGAAGCGCCCCTCTTCGGCGAGCGCGATCAGATGACTGAGTTGTCGCAGGTTCACTATGCACTCCACGCAATGAGTGGCTCCTGATTATGCATTGGACGGATGCATCTCCCTTCGGCATTCTTCGGGTCCACGGACCGGCCCCCGTGATCCATGCGCCGGCACAAACGATGAGAGACAACGATGGAATTTGACTACGTGGTGGTGGGGGCCGGATCGGCCGGATGTGTGATCGCCTCGCGCCTGAGCGAGGATCCGGGCGTTTCGGTCGCCCTGCTGKAAACGGGCGGGCCGGACAAGAGCGTGCTGATCCACGCGCCGGCCGGCGTGGTGGCGATGGTGCCCACGCGCATCCACAACTACGCCTACCAGACCGTGCCGCAGCCGGGCCTGGGTGGCCGCCGCGGCTATCAGCCGCGCGGCAAGACGCTGGGCGGCAGCAGCTCGATCAATGCCATGCTCTACGTGCGCGGGCACCGCCATGACTATGACCACTGGGCCGGCCTCGGCAATGCGGGCTGGGCCTACGACGAGGTGCTGCCCCTCTTTCGCAAGGCCGAGCACAACGAGCAGTTCGGCGGCACGCCCTGGCATGGCCAGGGGGGCCCGCTGAACGTGGCGGCGCTGCAGTGTCCCAGCCCGATCAACAAGGCCTTCCTCGCGGCCGCGGCACTGCAGGGCGTGCCGACGATCGCCGACTACAACGTCCCGGACCCGTTCGGCGCCTTCATGTACCAGGTGACCCAGCGCAACGGGGAGCGCTGCAGTGCCGCGAAGGGCTATCTGACCCCGCACCTTGCGCGGCCCAACTTGCAGGTCGTGACCCATGCCGTGGCCTCGCGCATCGTCCTCGAGTCGGGCCGCGCCGTCGGCGTCGAGTACCTGCACGGCGGCGCGACGCAGCAGTTGAGGGCGCGGCGTGAAGTCATCGTCAGCGCCGGCGCGTTCGGTTCGCCGCAATTGTTGATGCTGTCGGGCATCGGTCCCGGGGGCCATCTGCAGCAGATGGGGATTCCGGTGCAGCGCGACCTGCCCGGCGTCGGGCGCAACCTGCAGGACCACATCGACTACGTGCAGACGTGGCGCACCCGCAGCGACAGCCGCACCTTCGGCGTCTCGTTGCGCGGCGGCCTCCAGGTCGGCGCGGCGATGCTCGAATGGAAGCGCAAGCGCACCGGCCGCATCACGAGCTCGATCGCCGAGTCGGGCGCGTTCCTGCGCTCGTCCCCCGAGGTCGAGGTGCCCGACCTGCAACTGGTGTTCGTGATGGCCATCGCCGACGACCATGCGCGCAAGCAGCACCTGGGGCATGGCATCTCCTGCCATGTCGACGTGCTGCGGCCGCACAGCCGGGGCAGTGTCGAGCTCGCGGGCCTCGATCCGGCCCAGGCACCGCGCATCGACCCGCGTTTTCTCGAGGACGAGCGCGACCTGGCGCTGCTGGTCAAGGGCGCGCAGGCGCAGCAGCGCATTGTCGAATCGGCCCCCTTCGACGGCATCCGCGGCGCGATGCTGTACCCGGTGGCCGCCGGCGACACGAAGGCGCTGGTCGCCGATATCCGGGCCCGCGCCGACACCCAGTACCACCCGGTGGGCACCTGCAGGATGGGTTCGGACGATCAGGCCGTGGTCGACGCGCGGCTGCGCGTGCGCGGCATCGCCGGCCTGCGCGTCGCCGACGCCTCGATCATGCCGACGATCGTCGGCGGCAACACCAACGCCCCCACCATCATGATCGGCGAGAAGGCCGCCGAGATGATCCGCGCCGATGCCTTGACCGCGCATCCGCACTGACAGACAGACCCCAGACCCCGGAGACTCTCCCATGAAGCCAACTCTCAAGGCGCCGCTCGCGGCGGCGCTGATTCTCATGCTGGCGGCCTGCGGCCCACGCAACGCCGCTCCCACGGGCGATGCGACGGCCCCGACCGTCGCGGCCAACGCGGTGTTCGAAGAAATCCTGCCGCTCGGCGATCGACAGGCGTTCGAAGACGCCCGACGGGGCCTGATCGCGCGCCCCGAAGGCAAGATCACGGCCCCCGACGGCCGCGTGCTGATCGACTTCGATGCGTTCAAGTTCGTCGATGGCGCCGCGCCGCCGACCGTCAACCCCAGCCTGTGGCGCCATGCCCAGCTGAACGCGCAGATCGGGCTGTTCAAGGTGACCGACGGCCTCTACCAGCTGCGCGGCTTCGACGTGGGCAACATGACGCTCGTCGAGGGCAAGACCGGATGGATCGTCATCGACGCGCTGACGGCCAGGGAGACCGCCGCCGCGGCGCTGGCCTTCGCGCGCAAGCACCTGGGCGACAAGCCGGTCAGCGCGGTGGTCTTCTCGCACAGCCACATCGACCATTTCGGCGGTGCGCTGGGCGTGATCTCGCCCGAGGAGGCGGCGACTCGCAAGGTGCCGATCGTCGCTTCGGCGGGATTCATGGAGGAGGCGACCAGCGAGAACGTGATGGTCGGCACCGCCATGGGTCGGCGCTCGTTCTACCAGTTCGGCAAGGAGCTCGAGCGCTCGCCCAAGGGTCTGGTCGACACCGGCCTCGGCAAGGCGGTGGGCTATGGCACCTTCGGCATCCTGGAGCCGACCGTCCTGGTCACGCAGCCGACCGAGGAGATGACGCTCGACGGCGTGCGCTTCGTCTTCCACAACGTGCCGGGCGCCGAGGCGCCGGCGGAGATGACCTTCTCGATTCCGGCGCTGAAGGCCTATGGCGGCGCGGAGAACCTGGCGCAGACCATGCACAACCTGCTGCCGGTGCGCGGCGCCAAGGTGCGCGATGCGCTGAAATGGGCCGACTACATGCAGCAGGCGCTCGACCAGCTCGACGGCGCCGAGGTCTATTTCGGCCAGCACAACTGGCCGATCTGGGGCCACCAGCGCATCGTCGACTTCATCACCAAGCATCGCGACGTCTATAAGTACACGCACGACCAGACGGTGCGCCTGATCAATGCCGGCCTGACGCCGCGGGAGATCGCCGACCGGATCAAGCTGCCGAAATCGCTGCAGACGCACTTCGGCGCGCGCGGCTACTACGGCGACCTGCGCCACAACGTCAAGGCGGTCTACCAGTTCTACCTCGGCGCCTACGACGGCAATCCGGCGAACCTCGATCCGCTGCCGCCGCAGGAGTCGGCCAAGCGCTACGTGGCGCTGGCCGGCGGCGCCRATCGTGCCCTGCAGGCGGCACATGCCGCCTTCGACAAGGGCGACTACCGGTGGGCKGCCGARTTGCTCAACCATGTGGTGTTCGCCGACAGCGGCGACAAGGCCGCCCGCGAGCTGCTCGCGCGCACCTACGAACAGCTTGGCTACGTGGCCGAGGCCGCCACCTGGCGCAACAGCTACCTGAGCGCTGCGGCGGAACTGCGCCAGGGGCCGCCCACGAAGGGGGTCGATCGCTCGGGCTTCGTCGACATGCTCACGCACACGCCGGTCGAGCGCTTCCTCGAGGCCATGGCGGCCGGCCTCGACGGCCCTGCCGCCGAGGGCAAGGACACGAAGATCAACCTCGTCTTCAGCGACACCGGCGAGAGTTTCCAGCTCTGGCTCGAGAACTCGGTGCTGCACCACCGCAAGGCCGCGCCGGCGGCCGACGCCAACGCCACGCTGACGCTGACCAAGCCGATCTTCGTCAAGATGATGGCCGGCACCGCGGGCGTGAAGGACACGCTGCTGTCGGACCAGCTGTCGGTCGACGGCAGCAAGATCGACCTCGTGCGCTTCCTGTCGCTGATCGACAAGGCGCCGGGGACCTTCCCGATCGTGACCCGGTGATCCCTTGCGGTCGCTCCGCCCTCAGGCCTCAGGCGCCGGATGACCCGTCGCGGGCGCCGGCGCCGCCGGGGCGGGAGTTCTCTCGCGCGGTCCGCATGGCTGGCGCGAACCGTTGCACGAGCAGCGGCCCGAGAATGGAGGTGGCCAAGACCATGAGCAGGACGCCGTTGAACATCCGCGCGTCGAGCAAGGGCTGCCCCGCGGCGTTGAAGGTCTTGGTCGCCACCAGGGCGGCCGCGAGCGTCGCGGCGACCTGGGGCAGGGTCAGCGCCCACTGGGTCCTGCGCGCGGCGGGCGCATAGCCGAAGGCCCGCCCGCAGGATTCCGCGGCGATCCACTTGCCCAGGAGCAGGGCCCCAATGATCCCGACGGCCAGCAGGGCGTCTGCCGACAGGCTGCGCGCGAGTGCGAACGGATCGATCAGGAAGCCGGTGACGACGAAGAAGACCGGAATGAACAGCGTGGTGCCCATGAATTCCAGCTTGGACTTGGCGGGCTTGTCCTTCACGGCCGCGTTGACCGCGAGCCCCGCCATGAACGTGCCGACGATGCCCGGCAGGTTGATGTACTGGGCGAGCAGCGCGGTCAGCGCCAGAATGCCGAGCATCAGGACGAAGTACGTCTCCTCGTCGTTCTCCACCTTCTTCAAGATGTAGCCGGCCGCACGGCTCAAGCCGGCCAGCACGAAGACGACGAACGCCACGATCTCGGCGACCTGCAGGATCAGCGCCGACGCCGAGAAGCCGCTGACGAACATCGGCACGCAGACCGCGAACACGAGCAGCGACAGGGTGTCCGACATCATCGTCGCGCCGACCGCGACCACGATCGCTTCCTGGCGTTGCACGCCCAGGCTGGTGACGATCGGCAGTGCCAGCAGCGTGTGCGAGGCGAGCAGCGACCCGATGACGATCGCCGGCAGGACCGCGTAGCCGAGCCACAGGGAGACCAGCGTGCCGAGAAGCAGCGGCAGGGTGGTCGTGGCCACGCCGAACACGATCGAGCGGAAGATCTTCTGCCGAAACAGGTCCAGATCGATTTCCCAGCCGGCGAAGAACATCAGCAGCAGCATGCCGAGCTCGGAGAAGAATGCGGACACCGGATGCTCGCGCGGGAAGACATCGAGCATGTGCGGCCCGAGCAGCACGCCGCTCAACAGCAATCCCACGACCGTCGGAATGCGAAGGACCCGCGAGATGCGTGGAATGGCGAGGATCAGCGCCATCATGACCGCGAAGCGGGCGAGCGAGGGGAGGAGATCGATGGCCCGATGAACAATTTCGATGACCGACATGACGTCTCTCCGGTGGCGAAGTGCGGCCATGCACCCGGACCCATTGGAGCGCGCTTTCGCCAGCCGCGGCCCCTGTGCGGCCACGTACGTGCTCGTCGGCGCGGCGCGTCCACGTACGTGGTTTGAGTAGTTGCCGGGATTGACGCCGGCGCGTGGGCCGGCCGACCATCTCAAAATTATTCACTGGGTGAACGACCATGACTCAACGATTCAACGCATTGAAATACCTGACCGTCGCGGCTTCGTTCGTGCTGGTCGCCGGCTGCGCCACCAGCAACACGGCGCTCAGCAATGACAATCTTGCCATTGCCGCCGGCTTCAAGGTCATCACGCCCACGAAGCCGGACCAGCAGGCCATGCTCGCGAAGCTCCCCAAGGACAAGGTGTCGCCCGTCACCTACCAGGGCGCCACCTACTACGTCCTGCCGGATTCGATGAACAACCTCGCCTATGTCGGCGGACTGCCCCAGTACCAGGACTACCAGCGGCTGCGCGTCGCCAAGCAGCTCAGCAACAACAATCTCGAGGCCGCCCAGATGAACGAGATGAATTCCATGGACTGGGGCGGCTGGGGCGGCTGGGGCGGCCCCGCATTCGTCGGATTCCGTCGCTAGCCGCAGGCCGACGGCGCATGCGGCGGCCGAGCAGGTGTTCGCGTCCCGGGCCGGCCTCCCACGTACGTGGTGCTGCGT
>NZ_JBFUCI010000195.1:0-11101 GCF_056405335.1 Variovorax sp. P1_H12_2 | reverse complement strand
GCCCGTCAACGCGTAGATCGCCACCGCGACTTCGCCCTGAGACTCGGCCTCGAAACGATGCTTCGAGGGATTGTCGCGAACCGAAATGGAAGAAGAGTTGGTCATGGTTCTTCAGTGCAGATGCCGCCGGCGCCAGGCCGCCTGCGGCAACGTCACATGGTCGGGGGCAAGCCGATGGGGTGAACAGGGTGAGGCGCCAGTCGTCGGCACGCCGGCCTCGGTATTCTTGCCGAACCGACGGACCAGGTGGGCGCAGATTGCCAGGGCCAGGTGCCTGAGCATGGTCGAACTGGCGAATCGCGGGTTGCCGATCAAGGGAAGGATCGCCGCGCCCAGATGCCCCATCACCGGATCGATCAAACCCGGCAGGCACGAAAGCTCGCCGACGCGGTCGACGCCAGAGGCGTCCGCCACCGCGCCGATCAGCGCATGCGGAACGTAGAACTGGAGCACATCCAGCGGGCTGCCCAGGTAGCTGGCCACCTCGTCGCGCAAATCGACGATGCTGATGGCACCGCGCGAGTAGCTGCGAACCACCGCGGGCCGGCCGCGCACCCAGAGTTCATGGTGGCGCATCCCGACGAGGTGCAGCGTCACGACGAAGGCGTCCTGCGCTGGAATCTCCAGCTTCATGCCGAGCTGATCGGACGTGCAGGTGATGCGTGTCACCGCAAACGGCACGTTCAATGAAGGCCGCATGACAAGCGCAGGCGCTGACGGCAACTCGAAATACCGTCCCAGGCGATCGCCGAAGGCACCCTCGGAAAATGAAGCAGGAAGAATCATCGCGAGAGATTTGCAGATGCGTTGGTCGCTTGACCGGTCCGGTCGTCAGTCCTGTCGCACGGATTCGAAGAGAAACCAGGTGCGGCGCTCGGCTTCGTCGATCCAGTTTTCCAGGACGCTCGCGGTGGCGACGTCGCCATGCTCATCGCACAGCGAGTGCGTCGCACGCATGAAGCCGGCGAGGCGCTGATTGTCTTCGCGCAGCTCGGCCAGCATTCCGATCGGCGTCACAAAGTCCGCGTCGTTGTCCGAGAGACGTTGCAGTCGCGAGGCATGGCCCGTCGAACGCAGCGTGGTCCCGCCAAGTTTGCGGACGCGTTCGGCGATGGGATCGACCGTGGCGAATATCTGGTCGGCCTGCTCGTCCAGCAACAGGTGATAGTCGCGAAACGACGGGCCCGACATGTGCCAGTGGAAGTTCTTCGTCTTGAAGTAGAGCGCGAGAGTGTCCGCCAGCAGGACATTCAGCCCCGCAGAGACATCGCGTATCGCGTCCGCGGTCAGATCGTTCGGGGTGTGGAGCGGCGCGAGGCGTCGTTTCTTGAGGGTCTTCGAATCGGCCATGGTTTTTCCTTCAGGAGTGGACGGGGCTAGAGGGCGAGAAAGTGGTGCACCGCAGGCCTTTCGGGCCCGATGTGGAAGCGAATCGCTTCGCCTTGCAGGTCTGCATCGGCGTTGGACACGCGGTGGTGCTGACGCAGATGTTCCGCCCACGATTCGACGAGGAACCACTCCATGACCCGCTCAGGGTCCGCCGTGTGCTCGTGGAGGCCCCAGGCGTAGGCACCGTCGCGGCGGCGCTCCAGGGACAGGCGCTTCATCGCCCCCAGGAACGCAGGACGATCGTCCTTGCGGATGCGGTACTCGACCTGGATCATCACCGGCCCGCGGTCGTGCGCGACGGGCTCGGCGAGCAGCGGTTCGGGCCAGTGGTTCGACGCCTGCAGATCGGACTCGCCCGCAGGCAGGCGGATCCTGTGAAAGGCAACGCCAACGACCAGCAGCCCGACGGCACCCGCCACCAGCGTGGCCGGCACGCCGATCTGCTGCGCGATCAAGCCCCAGCCCAGGCTCCCGGCTGCCATGGCACCGTTGAAGACGGTCAGATAGACCGCCAGCCCCCGCCCGCGCACCCAGTTCGGCAGGATGGCCTGCGCCACGCCGTTGAGCGTGGTCAGCGCGACGATCCAGCCCAGGCCCAGCAGCATCAGCAACAGCACGGCCAGCCACTTCGGCGGTGCGAACACCAGACTGGCCATGACGGCGGCAACGAGCACGGAAGCCAGCAGGACCATTCCGTCCGCGTCGAGGCGTTGGCGCAGGCGCGGCATGACCAGGGCGCCGGCAATGGCGCCCGCGCCCACGGCGCCCAGCAGGACGCCGTAGAAGCCGGCCGTGCCGCCGAGCATCTGGCGCGCCACCAGCGGCAGCAAGGCCCAGACCGAACTGGCGAACAGGAAGAACACGGCCGCGCGCAGCAGCACCACATGCAGTTCCTTGCTGGCGCGTGTGTAGCGAAGTCCGGCGCGGAAGGCGCCGAGAAAGTTTTCCGACAGGCCGGTGTCGGCCACTGCGGGGCGCTTCCACCACAGCAGCGCAGCGATCACGAACGCATAGCTCAGCACATCGGCTCCGTAGGTGACCGCAGCGCCGAAGCTCGCCAGAACCAGCCCGCCCGCCGCCGGGCCGATCGAGCGCGCGATGTTGATGCCGAGCGAATTCAGCGCCACCGCATTCTTCAGGTCGGCGCGCGGCACGAGCTCCGGCACGATCGACTGCCAGGTCGGCCCCATCAGCGCTGCGCCGATGCCACCGGCAAAGGTCAGCGCAATCAGGTACTCGACGGTCAGCGCGCCTGTGCGCGACAGCACCAGCAGCGTGCAGCTGACGCTGGCCAGAAGGAGTTGCACAGCGATCAGGAATCGCCGGCGGTCGAGGACGTCGGAGAGCACCCCGGCCGGGATGGCGAGCAGGAAGACCGGCAGCGTCGCCGCCGTCTKGATCAGCGCGACGGCGGTCGGACTGGCGGACAGGTCCGTCACCAGCCACGAACTCGCCACATCGCGCATGAAGCTGCCGATGTTTCCCAGCACCGTGGCCGCCCACAGCACGGCGAACACGGGCTGGCGCAGCGGCGCGAAGCCGCCTCGAGCGGACTCAGCCACGCGCGCGCTCCTGCAGGTCATGCCAGGCGACCAGCAGAAATCCGCCGACCAGGCCGAGGTGCTCGAAGAACGAGTTGGCCGCCGCGAATCGCCCGGGTTGCGGCATCTCCCAGAAGCGCAATGCAACGAAAGTGGCGAGCAACGTGAAGCCGGCCAGCGCCAGCGCACCCAGCCAACGGTAGTAGCCCGCAAGGATGAGCGCCGAGGCACCCAGTTCCAGCACGATGACCGCCATGGCCCATGGTGCGGCCGGCGACAGGCCGAAGTGGTTCATCTCGGCGATCGCCGATCCGAAGTCCACCGCCTTGTTGAAGCCGCCCTGCAGATAGGCGGCGCACAGCAGCAGCAAGGTGATCCAGCGCAAGGCCGGTCCGGGTTGCCAGCGCATCAGACCGCCCAGCACGCGCAACCGAGCGCGCCCCAGAAGCTCTTGAGGTCGGCAATGGGCAGCTTGCTGCTCCAGGCCGTGGCGTGCTGGTGGCCGTGCACGTTGCAGTTGTTCGCGCAGGCGCAGTCCGCCGCCATGCGGCGCAGTGTCGTTTGCAGCGGCCGTCCGTCCTTGTCGCCCCAACCGGCGTAGCCGCCGAATGTGCGAACCGGCGACCAATCGGGCATGGCCGGCGGCGGCACGCTGTCGTCCTGCGACGCGAAGGGGCCGGCCCCATAGACCACCTTGCCACCGACCAGGGTGAGCAAGGAGGTGGTGTCCGCGATGTCCGATTCGGGGCACGCGAAGAAGTCGCGGTCCGGCACGATCAGGTCGGCGAACTGGCCTACCGCGATCTGCCCCTTTCTGCCCTCCTCGTTGGAGAACCAGGTGACCTTCTCGGTCCACATGCGCAGCGCTGCCTCGCGGTCGAGCAAATTGCGCTGCGGCGTGATCTGCAGGCCGCCCACGGTCATGCCGGTGACCAGCCACGACAGCGATACCCACGGGTTGTAGGAGGCCACGCGGGTCCCATCGGTGCCCGCGGAGACCTTCACGCCCTTCTCCAGCATCCGCTTGACCGGCGGCGTCGCCTCGGCCGCCGCGGCCCCGTAGCGTTCGACGAAGTACTCGCCCTGGTAGGCCATGCGGTGCTGCACCGCCACGCCGCCGCCCAGCCCGGCGATGCGGTCGATCGACTTCTCCGAGATGGTCTCGGCATGATCGAAGAACCAGTTCAGGCCCGCCAGCGGGATGTCTTCGTTCACCTTCTCGAAGACATCGAGCGCGCGGATGATGGTCTCGTCGTAGGTGGCATGCATGCGCCAGGGCCAGCGGTTCTGAGCCAGGATGCGCACCACTTCCTCCAGCTCGCCCTCCATCTCCGGCGCCATGTCGGGGCGCGGCTGGCGGAAGTCCTCGAAGTCGGCGGCCGAGAACACCAGCATCTCGCCCGCGCCGTTGTGACGGAAGTAGTCGTCGCCCTGCTTGTACTTCGAGCTCGCCGTCCAGTTCAGGAAGTCCTGCTTCTCCTGCTTGGCCTTCTGGGTGAACAGGTTGTAGGCCAGGCGGATGGTGAGCTGGCCGGCATCGGCGAGCCGCTGGATGACCTGATAGTCCTCGGGGTAGTTCTGGAAGCCGCCGCCAGCGTCGATAGCGCCCGTCACGCCCAGGCGGTTGAGCTCGCGCATGAAGTGTCGCGTGGAGTTGAGCTGGTACTCGACCGGCAGCTTCGGCCCCTTGGCGAGGGTGGCATAGAGGATCGCCGCGTTGGGCTTGGCCAGCAGCAGGCCGGTGGGGTTGCCATTGGAGTCGCGGGTGATTTCGCCGCCGGGTGGTGCGGGCGTGTCCTTCGTGTAGCCCACGGCGCGCAGGGCGGCGCCGTTGAGCAGCGCGCGGTCGTACAAGTGCAGCAGAAACACCGGCGTGTCGGGCGCCACGGCGTTCAGCTCGGCGATGGTCGGCAGGCGCTTTTCCGCGAACTGGTGTTCGGTGAAGCCGCCCACCACGCGCACCCACTGGGGGGCCGGCGTGACGGCCACCTGGCGCTTGAGCATGTCCATCGCATCGGCGAGGCTCCGCACGCCGTCCCAGCGCAGCTCGAGGTTGTAGTTGAGCCCGCCGCGGATGATGTGCAGGTGGTTGTCGATGAGACCGGGCAGCGCCGGCTTTCCCAGCAGGTTGATGACCCGAGTGTGGCCTCCGGCCAGGGGCAGGATGTCCTCGTCGCGACCCACATGGATGAAGCGGCCGTCCTTGATGGCGACCGCGCTGGCGATCGGATGGGCGCGGTCCAACGTCGTGAAGCGGCCATGATGCAAGATGAGTTCCGGGGCTTGGGAATCGACCACGTCGGGTGTCCTTGAAGAGCGTTGCTGCGCGAGGCTGGGCGCAGCGAGAGCGGCGCCCAGCGCGCCGAGAAAGTGCCGGCGGCGCCGAAGATCGAAGTCGGCGGTCATGCGTCGTGTACCCCGGCGCGGTCCGGCTCGGACGCGGCGAGCTTCGGTTTCGCGCACTGCGGCAGTTCGCCGAACATGTGCGGCTTCACCTGCTCGTGCAACCACGAGGTGGCCGCCGGGCCTCGATCGAACAGCCGCTTGGCCAGCGGCGGCAACTGTTCGCCAGCGAGGATGCCCAGCAAGCCGACGAGCGCGATGATCGGCGGCGCCGGCGAACGCACGCTGAAGAGCGCGTAGATGACACCGACCAGCACGCCGAGCGCGAGTGATACGACGTACGGCTTCATCGCATGCCCCGCTCAGCCTTCGTGAGCGCCGAACATGGTCTTGGCGTAGGTGATGCCCAGGCCATACGCACCGGCGAACTTCCTGGCGATACCCGTCGTCATTTCGTAGGTTTCGGTGCGGGCCCAGTCGCGCTGCAGCTCGAGCAGGTACTGCACCGAGGTCATCGGCCGTGCACCGGCTTGCACCATGCGGTCCATGGCGCGATCGTGCGCCTCGGGCGAGACGTCACCGCAGGCGTCGGAGATCACGTAGACCTCGAAGCCCTGGTCCAGTGCCGACAGCGCCGGGCCGACGATGCACACGCCGGTCCACAGGCCGCACATCACCAGGCGGCTCTTGCCGATCCGGTTGACTTCCTGGATCACGGCAGCGTCTTCCCAAGTGTTCATGGAGGTGCGGTCCAGCATCTTCTGCTCGGGGAAGGCCGCCTTGATCTCGTCGAACATCGGGCCCGAGAAGCTCTTCTCGGCCACCGTCGTCAGGATGGTGGAGGCCCCGAAACCGGCAGCCGCGTGCGCGACCAGAGCCGCGTTGTTGCGCAGGTTGACGGCGTCGATCGAATGCGTCGCAAAGGCCATCTGCGACTGGAAGTCGATCATGATCAGGGTGTGGTCCTTGGGCGTGAGAAGCAGGGCGCCGGGGGTCGGGGTGGCTTTGATGGTCATGGGAGGACTCCTGGTTGCGAAGGGAAACAGAGGGGTGACGTTCGATGTGAATCCTCGTTTCGGCACGGATTCATGTCTTGTCGATTAGTGAGGATCTTTTGGATATTCGGCGTTTCGGAAGGCTGCGGATGCCTTCAGAACGAGGGCAGTTCATTCGGCCGCAGGTCGAATACCAGCAGCTCGGCGCCGTCGCCGTGCGCCAGGTCAAGCCGCTGCTCGTCGCGCACGCGTGCGCCGTCGCCCTCGGACAGGCGTTTGCCATTGACCTCGACGCTGCCGCGCGCCACGTGAACGTAGGCATAGCGGTCGGGGCCGAGCGCCAGCGAGGCGGCTTCTTGACCATCGAACAGGCCCGCGTAGACGCGCACATCCTGATGCACGGCGAGCGAGCGATCGGTGCCATCGGGCGAAATGATCAGGCGCAGCCGTCCGCGCTTTTCTGCCGGCGCGAAGTGCACTTGCTGATACCGCGGCGCAACACCCTTGGCATTCGGCAGGATCCAGATCTGCAGGAAATGCAACGGGTCCGAGGACGACGAATTGAACTCGCTGTGCCGCACGCCGGTGCCGGCGCTCATCATCTGCACGTCCCCGGGACGGATGATCGAACCCGTGCCCATCGAGTCCTTGTGCTCGAGCGCGCCGTCGAGCACGTACGAGAAAATCTCCATGTCGCGGTGCGGGTGCGTGTCGAAGCCGCGACCTGCATGCACGCGGTCGTCATTGATCACCAGCAGGTCCGAAAAGCCTTCTTGTGCTGGATCGTGGTAGTGACCGAAAGAGAAGGTATGGCGCGACTTCAGCCAGCCGAAGTCTGCGATTCCCCGGTCGTTGGCGCTGCGAACTTCCAACATGATTCATTCCTCATTTATTTAATGAATTCGATTGAATTCACAATGGACCTCGAAGAGAATTTCCAAGGCAGGGCCGGATCTTCTCTTGTCCGATGAGGCCTGCTGGCGAAACTTTTCGCTACTTACAATCGATTTTTTCGATCATTCAGCTGCAAGGACCCGCAGGTGCTCAAACTCAGCCTGGAAGCCATCGAGGTCGTGGACGCCATCGCGCGCCATGGCTCCTTCACCGCCGCCGCCACCCACCTGCACAAGGTGCCCTCCACCATCTCGTACGCCGTGGGCAAGCTGGAGGAGCAGCTCGGCATGCTGCTGTTCGAGCGCAACGGACCGCGCGTGTCTCTCACCGCCGCGGGCGAGGAGATGCTCAAGGAAGGGCGCTGGCTGCTCGACGCCGCGAGCGACCTGGAATCCCGCATGCGGCAGATCGCCACGGGCTTCGAGTCGGAGCTGCGGCTCGTGCACGATTCGCTGATCCCGACGCAGGCGCTCATCGACGACGTCCGAGCCTTCGAAGCGCTGCGTTGCGGGACGCGGCTGCGCATCGGCTGCGAGGCACTGACGGGAAGCTGGGAGGCGTTGCGCGAGGGGCGCGCCGATGTCGTCATCGCCGCGGGCGAAGGGCCGGCCGGCGGCGGCTACCAGGCGGTCACCGTGGGCAGTCTCGAATTCGTGTTCTGCGTGGCACCGACGCATCCGCTGACCCGGCTGGATCGCCCGCTTCAACGCGGCGACCTGCTGGGGCACAACGCCATCGTGGTCGGCGACAGCGCCCGCACGCTGTCGGACCGCACCATCGGCCTGCTCGCAGGCCAGCAACGCATCACGGTGCCGTCGATGGCGGCGAAGATCGCCTGCCAGGCGGCGGGCCTGGGGCACGGATTCCTGCCCAGAGCCTGCATCCAGGGCGAGCTGGCGCGCGGCACGCTGGTGGAACTTCCCACCGAGGAGCCTCGTCCGCCCGAAGCCTTCTGGCTGGCCTGGAAGACGGGCGCCGACGGCCGGGCCCTTCAATGGTGGGCGAAGCAGCTGAACAGGCCGCTCGTCCCTGCACTGCTGCCGCGCTCGGTCTGGATGCCGTGATCCCGCGGCGCCGTGCCCGGATCAGGTCCGGCTGCGACGCCAGCGGGCCGGCGATGTGCCCGTGCGCGCCACGAACACACGCGTCAAGTGGCTCTGATCGGCAAAGCCGCAGGCCGCGGCGATCTGCGCGATCGAGAGATCGCGCTCGCCGAGCAGGCGCTGCGCCGAATCCACGCGCTGGCTCACCAGCCAGGCGTGCGGCGCCTGGCCTGTGGTCTGCTTGAAAGCCTTGCTGAAATGACTGCGCGAAAGCGCACACTCGCGCGCAAGATCGGTCAGCGACACATCGCCGGCGAGGTGCTCCATCAGGAACGCCTTCGCACGGCGCTYCTGCCAGGGTGCCAGCCCCCTTGAACGCAGGGGCGCGGCACGCCGCACGCCGCCGTAGACATGAATGACGTGGGCCTTCAATGCGAGGGCCACATGGTCGATGAACAGCGTGCTGGATTCCTCTGGGGACATCAACGCAGGCAGCATGGCCCTTGCCAGATTTGCAATCACCGGATCCACGGTGCCGGCATCGCAACGCAGCATGTCGACGCGCGGCACCTCCATCTCCTCGGCGAACGAATCGATGGTCGCCCGGGGCATGTGAAACAGCATGGAGTGAAACGGGCTGCAGACGTAGGCGGAGGCGCACTCCGACAGATCGGCGATGTGGAACGCTCCCTCTTGCTGCAAGCCCAACTGGAGGGAAGCACCGCCCCTGACGATGCGCCGACTGCCTCCCGAAGTGATCTCGACGCTCAGCAGGAACGCGTCTTCGGCCGGCAATGGTGCCAGCACGAAGAGATGCGGGAGTTCATGGTGCATTCGCGCGACACCGAGCTCGGTGCCGCAGCGCGATGTGGTAACGAGYGACGGGACGGCGTCGACACCGTACTGCCGCGCCAGGCGCTGGCCGAACCCGCAGTCGGAGCGATGATGAGTTGCCATGGTCTGGTGAAATGCGATGMGGCGATGGTAACCAGGGGAGGTCGGCAGCACACGATCTGCCGACCTTCTCCTACAGCGGCTTCAACTGCTGCAGCAGGGTCGGAATCAACTCGCTGAGGGTCGGATGAATCGGAACGCTGGCGGCTAGCTTCCGCACATCGACGCCTGTGGCCATGACGGCCAGCATCGAATGCACCACCTCGTCGGCGTCGACGCAGACGAAGGTGGCACCGAGCAGGCGCATGGAGTTTCGTTCTCGCCCCCTACGCCTTGAAGAAGGCAAGCAGATCGGGATTGATCTGTTCGGGGTTCGTCGCGCACATCCCGTGCGAATAGCCGGGATAGACCTTCAATTGGGCATTCTTGACGATCTTGGCGCTCATCAAACCTGAATCGGCAATGGGCACGATCTGATCGTCATCGCCGTGCATGACCAGGGTCGGCACATCGATCTTCTTCAGGTCATCGGTGAAGTCGGTCTCCGAGAAAGCCTTGACGCCCTCGTAGTGGGCCTGGATGGAGCCCATCATGCCCTGCAGCCACCAGTGTTCACGGATGCCCTCCGAGATCTTCGCGCCTGGACGGTTGAAGCCGTAGAAAGGCAGCGTCAGGTCCTTGTAGAACTGCGGCCGGTTGGATGCGACCGCCGCGCGAATGCCGTCGAACACATCGATCGGGAGACCGCCCGGATTGCCCGGCGTCTTCACCATCAGCGGCGGCACGGCGCTGATCAGCACGGCTTTCGCCACTCGCTTGCTGCCGTGGCGGCCGATGTACCGAGCGACCTCTCCGCCGCCGGTCGAGTGGCCGACGTGAATGGCGTCCTGCAGGTTCAGCGTTTCGGTCAGCGCCGCAAGGTCGTCGGCGTAGTGGTCCATGTCATGGCCGGTGGCCGTCTGGCTGGAGCGGCCATGGCCGCGACGGTCATGCGCGATGACACGGTAGCCATGCTGCAGGAAGTACAGCATCTGGCCGTCCCAATCGTCCGCGCTGAGCGGCCAACCGTGCGAGAAGACGATCGGCTGGCCCTTGCCCCAGTCCTTGTAGTAGATCTGCGTGCCGTCTTTGGTGGTGATGAAGCTCATGTCCTGGTTTCCTTTCGGTCCTGCTGGTGGTTGATGGATCGCGATGTCCATCGTGCAGCGTGCAAAGCTCGACGTATTGACGATTTGTCATGCGGTTTGCAGATTCGCGCAGCGACCACGCGCTACTTCTGCGTCGCTCAATGAGCGCCGGGGGCAACCGCCGTCTCCCGCATGATGGCTTCAGGCGTCCGGTAGGCTTCGGCCATCTGTCGCTCGTGCTCCGTTCGCAACTGTGCCTGCATGTAGGCGCCGAGTGCACGCGCATGCTCCACGATGAACCCGCCGAACTCAAGACGCGGCCGTTCGTAGGCCTCGAGGGCGGTTCGGACGTCGTCATGGCGCTTCAAGGCATCGAGCAAGGCCACGGCGTCACCCGCAGCCTTCGTCACGCCCATCCCGCAGTGAGGCCGTGCAACGAACGCCGAGTCACCAAGCAGCGCGATCCGACCGAACGCCAACTGAGAGCTCTCCAAATCGAAGATCGGCTGGAAAAAGAGCGCCTCTGTCTTCTCGACAACCTCAGCGAACTGGGGGGCCAGCACATCCCGCGCGGCTTGACGCGCCTGCTCCAGGACGCTGGCTCGAATGAGCGGCGGCGGAATGCCATCGAGCCACACCTTGCCGGTGTCGTCCGTCACCATGTCTTTCAAGGTCGTGCCTTCGTCAGCCGGCCGGTACCAGACGAAGTTGAAACGCCTCGAGCCCGGCGTGACTGAATTGTTCTTGCCCGCGACCGGGTAGGCGATCATCTGCTCGCGCGGCGGCAATCCGAAGGCGAAGTAGGGAAACAATTCCTTCAATGTCCGAGACGACAGGACCGACTCGTCGACCAGGCCGCGCCATGCGATGTAACC
>NZ_JBFUCI010000194.1:0-11111 GCF_056405335.1 Variovorax sp. P1_H12_2 | reverse complement strand
AGAGCAGCCAGCAGCGCGTGATCGCCCTCGCCGAGCGCGAAGGCTTCACGGTGCGCCAACTGGCCCAGCGGCTTGGCGGCTACGGCGGCCTGGCCTTCGTCGGCACGGCGCAGACCATCGCCGACGAGATGCAGGAGTGGCTGGAGTCCGAAGGCTCGGACGGCTTCAACATCATGTTCCCGTGGCTGCCGGGCGGGCTCGACGCCTTCGCCGACAAGGTGGTGCCCGAACTTCAGCGGCGCGGCATCTTCCGGCGCGAGTACGAGGGCGCCACGCTGCGCGAGAACCTCGGCCTTCCGCGGCCGGCCAACCGCTTCTTCGCGGCCGCCGCACCGTCTGCTTCTTAGGGCTACTTGTTGGGCTGGGGCGTCAAGCGCAGGTAGGGGCGCACGGCCTTGAAGCCCTTCGGGAAGCGCTCGGCCAGTTCGGTCGGGTCCTGCAGGCTCGGCAGGATCACGACGTCGTCGCCGTCCTTCCAGTTGGCGGGGGTAGCCACCTTGTGGCTGTCGGTCAGTTGCAGCGAGTCGATCACGCGCAGGATCTCGTCGAAGTTGCGGCCGGTGCTCGCCGGGTAGGTGAAGGTGGTGCGGACCACCTTCTTCGGATCGAAGATGAAGACGCTGCGCACGGTCGCCGTGGTCGACGCATTGGGGTGGATCAGGTCGTAGAGCTCGGCCACCTTGCGGTCGGGATCGGCCAGGATCGGGAAGTCGACGGTGGTGTTCTGCGTCTCGTTGATGTCGCCGATCCACAGCTTGTGCTTGTCCGCCGGATCGATGCTGATCGCAATCGGCTTCACGCCGCGTTTCGCGAACTCGCCCGACAGCGCCGCCGTTTTGCCGAGTTCGGTGGTGCACACCGGCGTGAAGTCGGCCGGGTGCGAGAACAACACCACCCACGAATCGCCCGCCCACTTGTAGAAGTCGATCGTGCCCTCGCTCGAGTCCTGGGTGAAATCGGGGGCGGTGTCGCCGAGTCGCAGAGTGGCCATGGAAGCTCCTGAGAGGTCAAAAGCTCGATTTTGGAAAGACATGCCACTCGCGCCAACGAAGGCCTTGTACTTCGATATGCAGTTTCTGTATCGCCCCGCTGCGGCTCTTCGACCCGGCTACTTTTCGGCGAAGGCGCGCTCGACCACGAAGTCGCCCGGCGTCGAGGTGTTGCCTTCCTTGAAGCCGCGGGCCTCGAGGATGTGCTTGAGGTCGACCAGCAGGCCCGGGCTGCCGCACAGCATCACGCRGTCTTCGGCGGCATTGAGCGGCGGCAGGCCGAGGTCGTCGGTGAGCTTGTTGCTCTCGATCAGCTCGGTGATGCGCCCCATGTTGCGGAACTCCTCGCGCGTCACGGTCGGGTAGTAGAGCAGCTGCTTGTCGATCATCTCGCCGAGGATCTCGTGCTTGGGCAAGTGGTCGGTGACCAGGTCGTGGTAGGCCAGTTCGTCGATCTGGCGCACGCCGTGCACCAGGACGACCTGCTCGAACTTCTCGTAGGTGTCGGGGTCGCGGATGATGCTCATGAAGGGCGCCAGACCGGTGCCGGTGCCGAACAGGTACAGGCGCTTGCCCGGCAGCGTGTAGTCGATCAGCAGCGTGCCGGTGGGCTTGCGGCCGACGATGATCGTGTCGCCGACCTGGATGTGCTGCAGCTTCGAGGTCAGTGGGCCTTCCTCGACCTTGATGCTGAGGAACTCCAGGTGCTCCTCGTAGTTGGGGCTGACGATGCTGTAGGCCCGCAGCAGGGGCTTGTTGTTGACCTTCAGGCCGATCATCGTGAAGTGGCCGTTGGAGAAGCGCAGGGCCGGATCGCGGGTGGTAGTGAAGGTGAACAGGCGGTCGGTCCAGTGGTGGACGCTCAGCACGCGTTCTTCGCTGAAGGCACTCATTGGCGCGTGACGGCCCGATCCGACTCAATGCGCTCACCCGACGCCGGCGCCTCCACCAGTTCGAACTCGATCAGTGCGCCATGGGTTCGCGCCGGGTCGAGCGCGGCGCTGGTCTGTGCCGCGTCGGTGGTGCGCAGCACCAGCGCGTAGGGCCCTTCGCCGCGTGCGGCGAGCCGCTGCGTGAGCGGGCTCGAGGGCTCGCCGATCGGGTCGCGCGGTGCCGACAGCACCAGGGCACTGCCGCCGACCGCGACGACCGCGATGCGTCCGCTGCTGCCCGGGAGCGCCACCGCCTGGCCGACATGGGCGCGTTCGTCGTCGCCGCCATCGCCATCTCCGAACAACGCGCGGTAGCGCGCCAGGCTGGCGTCGAGATCGTGCACCGCGATGGCGAGGCTGGCGACGCCGAGCGCGCCGTTCGGATGCACCCGGGCGGCGCCTTCGGGCACCCGCAAGGCGCGCGGCGTCACGTCGCCGCACAGAAATGGCAGGTCGGGCGACGGCGGCCGCGCGGTCTGCCAGCGCAGCCGCTCGCCGTCGGGACGCAGCCGCCCGCCATCGAGCGGGCCATCGAGGACCAAGCCGCGCGCCGCGGCGCCGGCCACCGTGTCGGCGGTGCTGCGCGGCAGCAGCGCATAGTCGACGATGCCTTCGCCGTGGCGCTGCAGCAGCTTCCACCAGCGCTCCTCCGGTGCCGGCGCCTTCCAGGCGATCAGCTCGAAGTAGCTGCCATCGGCGAACACCACCAGCGCGTTGTGTGTGGTGCGGCCCGGATGATCCCCGCCGTGCTGCACGTTGAAGCCCAGCGCCATGTAGTCGGCGATGGCAGATTCGAGGTCGTTGACGACGATGACGATGTGGTCGAGAGGAAGAGACATGGCTTTGCTTTCGAGGTTCAGGCAGCGATGGCGTCCGGTGCCGTCTCGTCGGCGTTGGCCGCCGCAGCACGGGAGTTGACCAGCTTGACCTCGGCGCGGATGGCCTGCGGATTGCGCAGCAGGTTGAGGATCGGGCAACTGCGCTCGACCGCCTCGAACAACGCGTCGATGTCGGCGCGGCTGGCGGGCGAATCGATGTGCACGGTGTAGCCGATCTGGTGCGGCCAGATCGGCGTCTGTTCATGGCCCGGCCTGCCACCGCGCGGATCGATGATGCCGGTGACCTCCACCTCGAGGCTCTCCAGCGGCACCTGTCGCTCGGCGGCCTGGATCAGGAAGATGTGGGTGACGCAGGTGCCCAGCACGCCGAGCTGGAGCTCCGGCGAGCTCGGGCCCAGGTTGTAGCCGGCGAAGTCGGGCGGGCTGTCGCTGATGACCTGGTGCTCGCGGATGCGAAGGCGGCGCACGCCGCTGCGGCCTTCGGCACGCACGCTGGCCTTGAGCTGGGCGGGCTGCGCGGTGCCGGCTTCGATGGCGGCGTTGCGTGCGAGCACGGCAGCGCGCTTCTCGGAGAGGTAGTCGTTCAAGTGGCTCATGACAATCTTTCTTGGTTCAAACAGGTCCGGCGGGAAGCCGGTGATTCTTCGCATCGGCCGTCCGATGCGGAACGAAGAAGAAAGAGCAGGCTTAGTCGGTTTCCGTATATCCCTTGAGACGACAACGCGCAGTGGCTCGGGACAGCAAAATGTCACTCGAACCGAGCACACCCGTGCGAGCAAAGGATTGCGACATGAAGAAACTCTGGTTGCATCCCCTCGCTTGCTGCTGCGCTTTCGCGGCCGGCGCCGGTGCCGCCGAGAGCTGCGAGACCCTGCGCGCCCAGATCGAGGCGAAGATCGCCGCGGCGGGCGTGACGCGCTTCACCGTCACAACGCTCGATGCCGCCGCGCCGGTCGAGGGCCAGGTGGTGGGCAGCTGCGAACTCGGCAGCAGGAAGATCGTCTGCCAGCGCGACCGCGGCAACGGTCCCGAACCACCTCCATCGCGCGTCCGCGGCGAGCCGATCCTCACGGAGTGCAAGAACGGCAGCGTCTCTGTCGGCGGCGATTGCCCCCGATAAAGCGGGCTCAGCGGCAGACCGTGGTGGTCCCCACCGGCGTACAGGTTCTGCCGTCGAGGCCCTGGTATCGCTTGTCGAGCGCAGCCAACCAGGCGGCACCGCGCGTAGTCGTAACCCTTGTCCGCATGTAATTTCTCGGCCACTGGCGCGGCCTTCCGCGCTTGCCACCCACCGCCGACAGGGCCCGGCGCTCATCCCGCCGACCTGACGTATGACGCGCGGCCGATCGCCAACAGGCGATCGCTATCGTCGAACAGATCGACGTCCGCCACGCCCACGGTTCGGCCGTTCCGGCGGACACGCGCAATCACTTTCAGGTCCGTGGCGACGGCCGGACGCAGGTAGTCGACGCGGAAGTTGATGGTCGGCAGGCCCCGGCCGAGTTGCATCGCCAGCGCGAAGTCGCCCACGGTGTCGATGATCGCGGCCAGCGGACCGCCGTGCCACTGCTYGCTGCCGCGTTCCCGCTCGAACTCCGGCTTCATCGGCACGCGCACCGTGAGCAGGCCCTGCGCGAGGTCGAGCGATTCCGCCAACAGGCCCAGGGTCGCGATGTAGGGCGAGTCGTCGAAATGCCGCTGGACCTGCGCCAGCGTGAAGGTCTCCACCTGCGCCGTGCTCATGGATTCACCAGAACCTTGCCGACGATGCGGCGCTGCTCGATGCTGCCCAGGGCCTGTGCGCCATCGGCCAGCGCGTAGCGCTGGTCGATGGGCACCTTCAGCTCGCCTCGCTGCACCTTGTCGAGCAGGGTGTGGATGTCGTCGCGCTGCCAGCCGTTGGAGCCGCGGATCTGCAGTTCGAAGGTCCAGATGAACCGGAGGTCTTCCTTCGGGTCGTAGCCCGCCGTGGCGCCGCAGGTCAGCGCGCGCCCGCCGACGCGCAGGGTCCGCAGCCCCTTGACCCAGGTGTCGCCACCGGTGAAGTTGACCACCACGTCGATGCCGCGCGGCAGCGTGCCTTCCGGGTTGCGCTTGATCGTCGGCTTGCCGTGCCGCGCGTGCGACACCTGGAGGAAATCTTCCTCGGTGTAAAGGATGGTCTCGTCGGCGCCCAGCGCCTTCAGCCGCTCCGCCTTTTCGGGCGTGCCCGCGCAGGCGATCACATACGCGCCCGCCGACTTGCAAAGCTGCAGCGCACAGACGCCCACGCCGCCGCTCGCCCCGAGGATCAGCACCTTCTCGCCGGCCTGCACCTGGCCGATGGTGCTCACCATGCGGAGCGCGGTGCCATAGGCCACGGGCAGTGCGGCGGCTTCGTCGAAGCTCACGGCATCGGGCAGGCGGATCAACTGGTGCGCCCGCGCAAGGCATAGCTCGGCCAGCCCACCATGCACCGTCTCGCCCATCAAGCCGCCCTCGATTCGGTTGATCGGGTCGACCAGCACGCGGTCGCCGACCGACCAGCCCTCCACGTCGGCGCCGATGGAGACGATCTCGCCGGCCACGTCGAGGCCCATGATGGCCGGCAGCGGGATCCGGATGCCGGGCATGCCGCGGCGGGTGAACACGTCGTGGTAGTTGAGCGAGGCCGCGCGCACACGCACCACCACGTCGCCCTGCCCCGCCACCGGGTCGGGGAAATCGGTCTCCAGCTTCAATTGCTCGGGGCCGCCGTGTTCTCTCAGGACAAGTGCCTTCATCAGGTGTTCTCGGTTCGTTGGGATTGCTTCAAGGGAAAGGGGAGCTACCAGCTGGCGACGCCGCGCACCGCGGCCTGGGTGAGCGCAAGGCCGTGCTGCCACACCGCGTTGCGCCAGTCCTCGGCCACGGGGTTCAGCGCGTCGAGCACGTCGGCGGCCATCTGTTGGCGCACGTCGTCTTCAAGGCCGGCGCCATGGCGCCGCAGCCACTGGTCCAGGCGCAGCGCGCGTCCGGTGACCGCGCCGCGCGTGCCGAACTCGATCACCGCGCCCGCCAGCTGGCGGCCTTCGAGAAACGCCTGCACGCCATAGAAAACGAGGCCCTGGTAGTGAGGGCGGGCCAGGCCGTTGGGCCTTGAGCCGATGACCTTGTCCGCGCCCCACCAGCGGGCTGCCTCGGCCTGCTCGGCTGAGCCGTCTTCGTTGAAGCACAGGAAGAAGGGCTGGCCGCGCTCGCCGATACCTGTGTGCCAGTCGATCAGTCCGACCTTCTCGGCGCTGCCGAGGTGGCTGCGCACGATGTGTTCCAGGGTCACGTTCGACCACTCGCGCTGCACCCCGCCGTAGAACGGTCCGAACGGGTCGACGTACTGGCCGCGGGCCAGGGTGTCGAACAGCGCATCGGCGCCGTGGCGTTCGACGAAGGCCTTCTCGGCCGTATCGCCGGCAGCCAGCTGGTCCTGCGACCAATAGGCCGGCACCAGGTGCTCGCGCAGTTCGTCGTAGTGCGGGTTGACCGGATGCGGCTGCCGGTGGTCGACGAAGTTGCGGTTCAGGTCGACATTGTTCTCGGTAGTGCGAGTGCCGCGCGCGAAGCCATAGGGGTTGATGCCGTGCACCAGCAGCACGCCGGTGTCCGCCGGGATGCGCGCGGCATCGCCGCTCTTGAGCCAGGCCACCTGCGCGGCCGACCCGGCATAGCCCTCCTGGCCATGGGTTCCGCTGATGACCAGCAACTGGCGCCGCCCGTTGCGATTGCCCAGGTGAGCAACGTCGATGGCCAGCGCCTCGCCCGAGGGCCCGCGCTCTTCGGGATGCTCGTGGGCCTCCAGCGTGACGGCGCCTGCCGCCTCGGCCGCGCGGCGAAAGCGCTCGCGTGCGCCCACATAGCTGGCGGCAAAATAATCGGTGAAGTTCATGTCAGCCTTGATCGGTGAAAGTGAGTGCCAGGCCGAACGCCTGGCGGGCCGGCACGATGAGCCGATGGGGCAGCTCGATCACACCCTGGATCCCCCCATGCGTGAGCACGGCGCGTGCGGCGGCCAGGTCATGGGTGCGCAGCGTGAGACCGGCGTACCGGTCACCCGAGCCGAATTCGCGCCGGGCCTGCCCGTGCAGGTGCACGTCGACCTGCTCCGGCGTCAGGAACAGCACGACCGAGCGTCCGGTGTCGAGGCGCAACCCGCCCAGCACAGGGCTCACCGCCTGGTCGCCGAACGCCTCGACGAACGGGCGCACACTGGCCGCCGGGTCGGTGGCCGAAATCACGAACTCGCGAATGCCGGTGGCGCCGTTCGGATGGGTGCGCCACGCCTCTTGCCATACGTTCTCGGGCGTGTCGTGCTGGCAGAAGAACACCACGCCGCCGGCGCTGGTGTCGGCGGGCAGGTGCAGGACCTGGAAGCGGGCATCCGCCACCCGGCCCCCGGGCAGGGCGACCGGCCGCGAGAAAGACAGCGGCTCATCGACCGGCACGCCACGCGCCTTCAGCCGGCGGGCGACGTCGTGCACGTCGCCCGGTTTGAAGACGAGCCCGATCAGGCCGTTCGGGTACTGCCACATGGGCTTGTCGGCCTGCGCGGCGGCCTGCGGCGGTTCGTAGCCGAGGAGCTCGAGGTAGTCGTCGCCGAAGATGGCCAGATGGTTGCTGGTGCCCAGCGTGTGATGGCCGCGCGCCAGCAGCGAGAAGCCGAGGTCGCGAAATCGCGCCGAGGCGCTGTCGAGCTGGTCCTTCACGCCGATGACGACGTGGTCGATCTGAAGAGGCAAGTCGCTCATGGGATTTTCCTGTAGAGGCTCAAAGGCGTTGGCCGCYGCTCGCGTCGATGCGCTGGGCGGTCACCCAGCGAGCGGCGTCGGAGGCCAGGAAGGCCACGACGTCGGCGATGTCGTCGGGCTGCCCGACGCGTCGCAGCGCCGTGGTCGCCGCAATCGCCTGCGCCGACGCCGGATGGCTGGCGGCGGGGTTCATGTCGGTGGCGGTGGCCCCCGGCATTACCGCGTTGACCGTGATGCCGCGCGGCCCGAGCTGCTCGGCGAGCAGCAGCGTCAACGCTTCGAGCGCCGCCTTGCTCGGCGCATAGGCGGCCATCGCCGGATAGGCGGCGCGCGTGCCCATCGACGACACGTTGATGATTCGCCCCCCGTCCCGCAGCCTCGACAGCGCGCGCTGGATGATGAAGAAAGGGGCCTTGAAATTGACCTGCAGGATGCGATCGAGGTCGGCTGGCGTCGTGTCCTCGATGGTGGCGCGCAGGCCCACGCCGGCGTTGTTGACGAGGATGTCCAGCCGGTGCTCGCCAAGCCGCGCTTGCAGCACCGGGTCGAGCGCGTCAAACAGCTGCTCCGGCCCGGTCGCCGCCTGCAGGTCGGCGGCAATCGCCACGGCCTGGCCGCCGGCCGCCTCGATGCGCCGCACCACGTCGAAGGCCGCCTCGGCTGCCTGGTTGTAGTGCACGGCCACCAGGGCACCGCGCTGCGCGAGCTTCAAGGCAATGGCGCGTCCGATGCCGCGGCTGGCGCCCGTCACCAGCGCCACCTTGCCGCGCAGGTCTTGGGTGGGCTCGCCTTCTGGACTTGTTCGATCCACGTCGCTCATCTCGACCACGCCTGTGCGGCTTCCAGTTCACGTGCCTCGCGCAGCAAGGCTGCGCGATCGATCTTGTTGGTGCCCGCCCAGGGCAGCTCGCTGCGAAACGCGATGCGCCGCGGATGCTGGTAGGCCGGCCCGCGCTGGATGGTGAACTGCTTGAGCGCGTCGACCGTCGCCGTCGATTCCGCCGCGAGCACGATGAAGGCCACCGGCACCGCGCTGCGTTCCTCGTCCGGCAGCGGGACCACGGCCGCATGCTGCACCTGGGGGTGCTGCTCCAGCAGCTTCTCGACTTCGCCGGGGTAAATGTTCTCGCCGGAGCAGACGAACATGTCGTCGGCACGGCCCACGAAGTAAAAGAAGCCCTGCGCATCGCGCCGCATCACGTCGCCGCTGATGTACCAGCCGTCCCGGAACACCTCGGCACTCTTGGCCGGCAGGTTCAGGTAGCCGGTCGCGACCGCCGGGTTGCGCATCCACAGCACGCCTTCGTCGTCGCCGGTGCCGCCGACCAGCTTGACCTCGCCGCCGGCAATCGCGAAGCCGAGCGCCAGTGGTGGAATCGGCCTGCCGTCGGCAGGCGGCGCGAAGACGGCCGGCCCGGCTTCGGTCGTGCCATAGCCGTTGCCGACCTGGGCGCTCGGAATGGCCCGGCCGATGCGCTCGATCAGCGAATAGGTCATGGGCGCGGAGCCCAGCCCGATGCGCTTGAGCTTGCCCAGATCCAGGTCCGGCCGCAGTTCGAGCACCTTCACGACGCGCGCGAACATGGTCGGCACGGCCATGACGCTGGTGACGCCCCATTGCGCCAGCGCTTCGGTGTAGGCCGTGGCCTCGAACGCCGGCAGCAGCACCAGCGACGCACCGTGGAGGAAGACCCCCTTGGTGACCATCAGCCCGTTCATGTGGAACAGCGGCTGCGCCACGATCTGGCGCTCGTTCTCGGCGCCGGGGGGCACGCCGCGCGCCTGCAAGGCCCACAACTGCCCGGCATGGCTGAGCGGCACACCCTTGGGCCGGCCGGTCGAGCCCGAGGTGTAAAGCACCTGGGCGAGCTCGCCCGGCTCCGGGACCACGGTGTCGAACTCGGCCGGTTGCACCTGCGCGCCGAAGCCCGTGGGGCCCTCGTCGTCGAAGTCGATCTGCTCGATGGGTGCGGCGAAGGTGCCGCGCCGCGGTCCGTCGACGAATGCGATCCGGACTTCGGAATCGGTGGCGATGTAAACGAGCGTGTCGCGCGCCAGCTTTGTGTTGATGGGCACCGCCACGTGGCCGGCCCGCATGATGCCGAAGTAGGCGGCGATGTATTCGACACTGTTGAGCGAGGCAATCGCCACCCGTGCGCCGCGCGGCAGTCCTCGCGACACCAGCAGCCGCGCCACGCCGCCGGCCAGGCGGTCGATGTCGCGATGGCTGTAGACGCGGGGCGCGTCGGCTTGCCGCAGGTCGATGACCGCGGTGCGGTCCGGATCGCGGCTGCGGTCGATCAGGTCACCCAAATTTGTAGGCTGTGGCATGGGGAGAAGGGGGTTTCTGGAAAGGAAGGACGTTGACGGGCACGGGCGCCGCGGCCACCGGCGGCAGGTCGAAATGGCAGGCCAGCTGGCGCCCGTCGGCCAGCGTGCGCAACGCCGGCGCCTCGGCCACGCAACGCGCCACCGCGTGCGGACAGCGGGTGCGAAAGGCACAGCCTGAAGGCGGCGACAGCGGATTCGGCAGTTCACCGCGCAACAGCGCCTCGGGCCGCGATTGGCGAAGACGAGGATCGGCCACCGGCGAAGCCGCCAGCAGCAGCCGCGTGTACGGATGGGTCGGCTGTTCCCAGATCGCTTCCGTGGGGCCGCTCTCGACCACCTGGCCGAGGTACATCACCAGCAGCCGGTCGCAGACGTGGCGCACCACCGCCAGGTCGTGCGAGATGAACAGGTACGACACGCCCAGCTCGCCCTGCAGGTCTTGCAGCAGGTTGATGATCTGCGCCCGCACCGAGACGTCGAGCGCGGACACGGGCTCGTCGCAGATCAGCAGCATGGGCTGCAGCGCCAGGGCACGGGCGATGCCGATGCGCTGCCGCTGGCCGCCCGAGAACTCGTGCGGAAAGCGCTCGGCGGCGCTCGGCGGCAGGCCGACCTTGGCGAGCAGTTCCTGCACGCGGGCATCAATCTCACGCTGAGGACGACCCGCCACCGACATCGGCTGGCCGATGATCTTGTCGACGCGGTGCCTGGGGTTCAGCGAGCCGTGCGGATCCTGGAACACCATCTGCATCAAGGACCGCAGGGGCCGCAGACGACGCGTGGACAGGTGCGTCACGTCGTGGCCGTCGATGACGACCTGCCCTGCGCTGGCCGGCGTCAGCCGCATGATGGCCTTGCCCAGCGTCGACTTGCCGCAGCCGGACTCGCCCACCAATCCCACCGTCTCGCCAGCCTCGATGTCCAGGCTGACGCCGCGAACGGCCTGCACGACGCCACCCGGCGTCGGATAGCTGACCCGCAGCTCACGCACCGACAACAAGCTCATGCCGGTCTCCTTTCGATCCATCGGCCGCATGGACCGCAAAACAAGCCGCCTGCTGCCCGGCCCCGACGCGCACGAGCGGCGGCCGCTCGGCCAGGCAGCGGTCGAAGGCGCGCGGACAACGGGCCGCGAAGGCGCAGCCCGCCGGCAATGCCGACAGGTCCGCCACCATGCCGGGGATGTCCGCCAGCCGGCTGCCGCGCGCGCGCAGCGGCGACGGCGTCGCGGCCAGCAGGCCCTGCGTGTAGGGATGCTGT
>NZ_JBFUCI010000193.1:0-11186 GCF_056405335.1 Variovorax sp. P1_H12_2 | reverse complement strand
GTGCTCAAGCACGTGGCCCGGCTATGGGGCTTCGACGTCCATCTCGAGAGCGTCGACAGCCAGGGGCGGATCAATCACCGCAAAGTGCCCGGACCGCAGACAGCCTAGCTGGAGGTGAGCCCGATCTCCGCGCGGGCCGTCAATGCCAGCTCGCGCGCATGGCAACCTTCGACGTGGTCGTTGACCAGCCCCATGGCCTGCATGAAGGCATACACGGTGGTCGGGCCGACGAAACTCCAGCCGCGCTTTTTCAGGTCCTTGGACATCGCGATCGATTCGGGCGATGTCGTCATGGCCCTCAACGCCTCGTGCGTGATGCGCTTCGGACGCAAGGCCGGATCGGGCTCGAAGCCCCACGCATAGGCAGCCAGCGAGCCGAACTCGGCGCGCAGCTCGATGACCCGCCGGGCGTTGTTGATKGCCGACTCGATCTTGCCGCGATGGCGCACGATGCCGGCATCGGCGAGCAGCCGCTCGACGTCCTTCGGACCGAAGCGCGCCATGCGCTCGGCATCGAACTCCGCGAAGCCGCGCCTGAAGGCCTCGCGCTTGTTGAGGATGGTGAGCCAGCTCAGGCCGGCCTGGAAGCCTTCGAGGCACAGCTTCTCGAACAGACGACGCTCATCGGTGACCGGGAAGCCCCATTCGCTGTCGTGGTAGTCGCGGTAGACCTGCGTCGATTCGCACCAGCGGCAGCGCCAGGCGCCATCCGCGCCTTCGAACAGGCCGGCTCGCTCGCGCGTCACGCCGCGCTCACGCGCACCAGCGCCTCGATCGCGAGCGGATAGCCCTTGACGCCGAGTCCGACGATGATTCCCCGCGCTGCCGGAGAGATGTACGAGTGATGGCGGAACTCCTCGCGGGCATGCACGTTGGAGATGTGCAGTTCGATCAGCGGCACGCTCGCACCCTTGATCGCATCGTGCAGGGCAATGGAGGTATGGGTGTAGGCCCCGGGGTTCATCACCACGCCGAGCATGCGCCCGGCCGCGATCTCGCGCCCGGCCTCGTGGATCCAGTCGATCAACTGGCCCTCGTGGTTGGACTGGCGGCATTCGATTTCGACGCCGAGCGTGGCGCCGGTTTCCTGGCACATGCGCTCGACGTCGGCCAGCGTCTCGTAGCCGTATTGCGCGGGCTCGCGGGTGCCGAGCAGGTTGAGATTCGGGCCGTTGAGGACAAGGACTTTCTTCATGACATGGCGCTCCAATTGGCAGGCATCTTATAGTGCCCGGTTCCTGAACCGAATCCGCAAGTCCCATGAAAACCAAAGCCGCCGTCGCCTGGAAATCCGGAGCCCCGCTGACCATCGAAACCGTCGACCTCGAAGGGCCGAAGTTCGGCGAGGTGCTGGTCGAGATCAAGGCCACGGGCATCTGCCATACCGACTACTACACGCTCTCGGGCGCCGACCCCGAAGGCATCTTCCCGGCCATCCTCGGCCACGAGGGCGCGGGCATCGTGGTGGACGTCGGCCCCGGCGTGACGACCCTCAAGAAGGGCGACCACGTCATCCCGCTCTACACGCCCGAATGCCGCCAGTGCAAGTTCTGCCTGAGCCGCAAGACCAACCTGTGCCAGCTGATCCGCGGCACCCAGGGCAAGGGCCTGATGCCCGACGCCACCAGCCGCTTCAGCCTCGACGGCAAGCCGATCTTCCATTACATGGGAACCAGCACCTTCAGCAACTACACGGTAGCCCCCGAGATCTCGCTGGCCAAGATCCGCGAGGACGCGCCCTTCGACAAGGTCTGCTACATCGGCTGCGGCGTGACCACCGGCATCGGCGCGGTGATCTTCACGGCCAAGGTCGAGGCCGGCGCCAACGTGGTCGTCTTCGGCCTGGGCGGCATCGGCCTGAACGTGATCCAGGGCGCGAAGATGGTGGGCGCCGACAAGATCATCGGCGTCGACCTGAACCCCGAACGCGAGGCGATGGCGCGCAAGTTCGGCATGACGCACTTCATCAACCCGAAGGACACGCCGAACGTGGTCGATGCCATCGTGCAGCTGACCGACGGCGGCGCCGACTACAGCTTCGAGTGCATCGGCAACACCCAGGTGATGCGCCAGGCGCTCGAATGCACGCACAAGGGCTGGGGCCGCAGCATCATCATCGGCGTGGCCGAGGCGGGCGCCGAGATCAGCACGCGGCCGTTCCAGCTCGTCACCGGCCGCAAGTGGGAAGGCTCGGCCTTCGGCGGCGCGCGCGGGCGCACCGACGTGCCGAAGATCGTCGACTGGTACATGGAGAACAAGATCAACATCGACGACCTGATCACGCACACCATGCCGCTCGAGGACATCAACAAGGGCTTCGACCTGATGAAGCGCGGAGAGTCCATCCGCGGGGTGGTGATCTACTAACCCCCCAGGTTGGGCTCACTGCGTGTAGCCCGCCCACCCCCTTTCAGGGGGCGATACCGGCGGCCCGGCGAAGCCGGATCCGCGGTATCCCTGGAAGGAAACCGTGTCTAGGAGCTTCGATGGAATTCATGCAACCCCTGCGAACGATCGAAGCTGGCGTGCTCGAGACCGCGTATGTCGAGGCCGGGCCGTCCGACGGCCCGCCGGTGCTGCTGATGCACGGCTTTCCTTACGACATCCACAGCTACGCCGAGGTCGCGCCGATGCTGGCCGCGGCGGGCTGCAGGGTCATCGTGCCCTACCTGCGCGGCTACGGCGCCACGCGCTTCCTGAGCGATTCCACACCCCGTTCGGGCGAACAGGCGGCCCTGGGCGCCGACCTTCTCGCGCTGCTCGATGCGCTGGCGATCCCGCGTGCCGTGCTGGCGGGCTACGACTGGGGTGGGCGCGCGGCCTGCGTGGTGGCGGCGCTGTGGCCCGAGCGCTGCGCCGGGCTGGTCTCGTTCAACAGCTACAACATCCAGGACATCGCACAGGCGATGCGGCCCGAAGTCGCAGAGAACGAGCATCGGCTCTGGTACCAGTACTACTTCCACAGCGAACGCGGACACGCCGGGCTGGCGGCCGACCGGCGCGGCATCGCGCGCTTGCTGTGGCGGCTCTGGTCGCCGACCTGGACCTTCGATGACGCGACCTTCGAGCGCAGCGCCGCCGCCTTCGACCACCCCGACTTCGTCGAGGTGGTGATCCACTCGTACCGCCACCGCTTCGGGCTGGTGCCGGGCGATCCGGGCTGTGCGACCATCGAGGCCCGGCTGGCCGCGCAACCGCCGATCCGCGTGCCGTCCATCACTTTCGACGGCGCCGACGACGGCGTGCGTCCCGCGAGCGATGCATCGGCGCATGCCCACCGCTTCACCGGCCCCCGCTCGCACCGCATCGTGCCCGGCGTGGGCCACAACATGCCGCAGGAGGCGCCGCGCGTGTTCGCCGATGCGGTGCTCGAACTCATCCCCCCATCGAAGACATGACAGACAGCCCCAAGGTCCTTTCCGAACACCGCTGCTTCGGCGGCACACAACGCTTCCTCGAACACGACTCGCGCGAGATCGGGCTGCCGATGCGCTTCTCGGTCTTCCTGCCGCCGCGAGCAGCGCGCGGGCCGGTGCCGGCGGTGCTGTACCTCGCCGGCCTGACCTGCAACGAAGAGACCTTCATGGTCAAGGCCGGCGCCCAGCGGCTGGCGGCCGAACTCGGCCTGGCGCTGATCGCACCCGACACCAGTCCGCGCGGGCCCGGCGCCGAGGACCTCGAGGGTGCGACCGCGAGTTGGGATTTCGGCATCGGCGCCGGCTTCTACCTCGACGCCACCGAGGCGCCCTGGGCAGCGCACTGGCGCATGGAAAGCTGGCTGATCCGCGAGCTGCTGCCGCTGGTCGCGAGAAGCCAGCCGGTGGACGGCGAGCGCCTCGGCGTCTTCGGCCATTCGATGGGCGGCCATGGCGCGCTGACGCTCGCGCTGCGCCATCCGGGCCGCTTCAAGTCGCTCTCGGCCCTGGCGCCGATTTGCGCGCCGACGCAGTGTCCCTGGGGCGAGAAGGCGTTCAACGGCTACCTCGGCGCCGATCGCAGCCGGTGGCTGGCGCACGACGCCAGCGCCCTGATGCAATCGCAATCCGTGGCACCCTTCCCCGAAGGCATCCTGGTCGACCAGGGCCTGGCCGACAAATTCCTCGCCGAGCAGCTCCACCCGCATCTGTTCGAGGCCGCCTGCGCGAGCGCCGGCCAGCCGCTCACGCTGCGCCGCCACGAAGGCTACGACCACGGCTACTACTTCATCCAGAGCGTCGTTGCGGACCACCTGGCGCATCACGGCAGAAGCCTGCTGCAGGCTTGAAGACGCCATAACAGCCCAACAGACCTTTCGAATGAACGACAAGCTCCCCCCGATCCCCGAACGTGAACAGATCGCCCTGCTCGAGCCTTTCGAGGGCCTGGGCCTGGGGGACATCCGCGTGGTCGCCACAGCGCAGGACGCGGAGGCCGCCACGGCGGCGCTGCTGGCCAGCCGCGTGGTCGGCTTCGACACCGAGTCCAAGCCGACCTTCGCCAAGTTCGAAGTCTCGGGCGGACCGCATGTGGTCCAGTTCGCGACCCGCGACCAGGCCTGGCTGTTCCAGCTGCATCGCACCGAGTTCCACGGCGCGCTGGCCGCGCTGCTGGGCTCGGCCGAACTGATCAAGGCCGGCTTCGGCCTGTCGACCGACCTGAGCCTGATCCGGCAGCGCTTCGGCGTCGAGCCGCAGGCCGTGCTCGACCTCGACACCGAGTTCCGCCGCCGCGGCTACCGCAAGTCGGTCGGCGTGAAGACCGCCGTGGCGCTGGTGTTCGACCGCCGCTTCGTCAAGTCGCGCAAGGCCACGACCTCGAACTGGGCCAACCGGCAGCTGACCGACGCGCAGCTGCGTTATGCGGCCAACGACGCATATGCAGCGATCCGGGTCTTCGACGCGCTGGGGTTAAGCACTCCCCCAGGTTGACTCACTTCGTGTAGTCGCCCACCCCCTTCCGGGGGCGGCCCGGCAAAGCCGGTTCCGCGGTATCCCTGACGAATGCCGGGAAGCATCGGACGCATTCACCCTCACAGCAACGCTCGCACGCGCGCCACCAGCTCGGGCATCGGCGCCGTGGCGTCCACCTCCAGCACGCCGGGTTCGCCGACCGGGGATTCCAGCGTCGCGAACTGGTTGGCGACCAGGCTGGCCGGAAACATGTGCGCGCCGGCGCGCGCCGCCACGCGACGCTCGGCCTCCTCGCGCGTCAGCGCCATGAAGACGAAGCGCAGGCCCGGAACAGCGGAGCGCAATCGCTCGCGGTAGTCGCGCTTGAGGGCCGAACAGGTCAGCACCGCCCCACCCCGGTGACGCGCCATTTCAAGGCCCAGCGCGGTGAGCCAGCCTGCACGGTCGGCGTCGGTGAGCGCAATTCCGGCTCGCATCTTGGCAACGCTTTCGGGCGAATGGAAGTCATCGCCTTCGATCAGCGGCAGTTCCATGTCCCGCGCCAACGCGGCCCCGAGGCTGGACTTGCCGCAACCGGAAACCCCCATCACCACCCACCAGGGCGTCGTCGCTGGGGGGGGAACGCAATTTTTTGCCATTCACTGCATTGTGTAACCAAGTCGACCCATCCCGCTAGAACAGACTGCCCTGCCCCGCCGCGCCAGGTGGCCGGAACGCGCCGAGGTCGAGCGCGATGCGCTCGCGGTTGAAGCCGATGCGCCGGGTCGCCTTCTCGAAACGCTGGCGGATCAGGTCGGCCCACAGCCCGCTGCCCTTCATGCGGGTCGCGAAGTCGGCATCGTAGTCCTTGCCGCCGCGCATCTCGCGGATGCGCGCCATGATGCGGTCCGCGCGCTGCGGGTAGTGCAGCTCGAGCCATTGCTTGAACAGCGGCGCCACCTCCCACGGGAGCCGGATGACCGTATAGAAAGCGCAACGCGCTCCCGCCTCCCAGGCGGCCTCCAGCACCTGTTCCATGTCCTCGGTGACGAAGGGAATCTGCGGCGCCACGCTGACGCCGACCGGCACGCCCGCATCGGCCAGCGTGCGCAGGGTGCGCAGCCGCCGGTGCGGCGCGGCGGCGCGCGGCTCGAGCTTGCGCGCCAGCTCGCCGTCGAGCGTGGTGATCGTGACGTAGACCGCCGCCAACCGGTCGGCCGCCATCGGCGCGATCAGGTCGAGGTCGCGCTCGACCGCGCTCGATTTGGTGACCAGGCCGAAGGGATGGCGGGTTTCCTTCAGCAGTTCGATGACCGAACGCGTGAGCCGCAGCTCGCGCTCGATCGGCTGGTAGCAGTCGGTGGCGGTGCCGATCGCGATCTGGCTGGGACGATAGCCCCTGCGGCCGAGTTCGCTGCGGAGCACCTCGGCGATGTTGCGCTTGGCGATGAGCTTGGTCTCGAAATCGAGGCCGGGCGAGAGATTGAGGTAGCTGTGCGTGGGCCGCGCGAAGCAGTAGATGCAGCCGTGCTCGCAGCCGCGGTAGGGATTGAGCGATCGATCGAAGGGGATGTCGGGCGAATCGTTGTCGCTCAGCACCGACTTCACGTCCTCGAAGCGGACCTCGGTCGCCAGCGGCGGCAGGCCCTCGGACTCGGCCTCGCCTTCTTCCAGCGTGCCCCAGCCGTCGTCGAAGGCATCGCGAACGTCGCGCTCGAAGCGGTGCGGCAGGCGCGTGGCCGCGCCGCGGCCCTTGAGGGCATGCACGGGGATGAAGGTGTCGGCCATGGGGCGATCCGCATACTGTATGAAATCACAGTATTTCACCTTTTTACTCGAGATGCGGCAACCGGTTGTTAAGTTTCCGGCGCGGTGCAGCGCTAAGCTTGTCACTCTCATCGAGCCGCTCATGCCCCGCCGTCCCGAAAACCTCTACCCGCAGTACCACGCCCACATCTATTTCGGTCCCGGCACGGTCGCCCAGGCGCGCAAGATCGCCGAGGACGCGGGGCACGAACTGCTGGTCGTGGTCGGCCGGGTGCACGAGCGCCTGGTCGGCCCGCACCCGCACTGGAGCTGCCAGATCGCCTTCGATGCCGCCGAGTTCGACGAGGTCGTCGCGTGGCTGGACGGCCACCGCGGAGGCCTGGACGTGTTCGTGCACGGCGTCACCGGCAACGACTACCTGGACCACACCGCGCACGCCATGTGGCTCGGCAACGAGTCGCCGCTCGACCTGCGCATGTTCAGCCGCCCGGGCGGCTGAACCCCGCAGCGATCGGGCCTCAGAACTCGGCGTCGAGCTCGTCGATCTCGTCGGGCTCCTGCTTCGCCGCCTTGATCCATTCCYGCATCGCCGGCAGTTCCATGATGCGCTTGCAATAGCCGGCGCAGGCGGCGTCCAGCGTGACGTCGTAGGTGATGAAGCGCGTCACCACCGGCGCGTACATCGCGTCCGCCATGCACGGCTGCTTGCCGAACAGGTAGGGGCCGCCATGGGCCTGGAGGCATTCGCKCCAGATCGCGACCACGCGGTCGATGTCGGTCTGGGCGCGCGACCAGATCTTGAAGTTCGGGAACCGGGCCTTGATGTTCATCGGCAGCGAACTGCGCAACGAGCTGAAGCCGGAATGCATCTCGCCGCAGATCGCCCGGCAGATCGCCCGGGCCTCGGCATCGGCGGGCAGCAGCCCGGCCTTGGGCTTGATCTCGTGGAGGTACTCGCCGATCGCGAGCGTGTCCCAGACCTTGATGCGGCCGTGCTGCAGCGAGGGCACCAGCATCGAGGCCGACAGCAGCAGCATCTCGGCCTTCATGGCCGGATCGTCCGGCGGGATCACCTTCTCGCTGAAATCCAGCCCCGCAAGCCGGCACATCAACCAGCCGCGCAGCGACCACGCACCGTAGTTCTTGCTGCTGATGGTGAGGACGGGTTTGGCCATGGGGACGCTCCTGGGCTGCCGGATCGGCTCTGCGGGTGTGCAAGCCCCATGCCAGAACAGTGCACCGCGGCGGCTTGGCCCGCAACTTGCCTGCACTCCAGGCATGCTGTACCGGGCCTACCAAACACACACCGACCTGCTCTCGCCGTCCCGGCTCGCAGCCCAGTACCTCGGCAGCGGCGCGTGGCAGGCCCCTTCGGACCGCGGCGCCCGCCGCCGGATCGCGGCGGCCATGGAGGTCTATGCCCACATGCGGCTGACCCACACGCGGCCGGACTACGGCATCCAGAGCGTGGTGTGCGAGGGCGAGGAAGTCCCGGTGCACGAAGAGGTGGCGCTGGTCGCGCCCTTCGGCACGCTGCTGCACTTCCGCAAGAACACCAAGGCGGTGCAGCCCAAGGTGCTGCTGGCCGCACCACTGTCGGGCCATTTCGCGACACTGCTGCGCGAAACGGTGCGCACCCTGCTGCGCGACCACGACGTGTACCTGACCGACTGGCACAACGCGCGCGACGTGCCGCTGTGGAACGGCGGCTTCGGCCTGGACGACTACACGCTGCAGATCGTGAGTTTTCTCGAGGCGATCGGCCCCGGCGCCCACATGGTGGCGGTCTGCCAACCTTGCGTGGCGGCCCTGGCGGCCACCGCGCTGATGGCGGAAGACGGCCACCCGGCCTCGCCGCTGAGCCTGACCCTGATGGCCGGACCGGTCGACTGCCGCATCAACCCGACGGCCGTGAACAAGCTGGCGACCGACCGCCCGATCGGCTGGTTCGAACGCAACCTGATCAGCCGCGTGCCCTGGCCGCACGCCGGTGTGATGCGGCGCGTCTATCCGGGCTTCCTGCAGCTCAGCGCCTTCATGAGCATGAATCCGGACCGCCACAAGGAACAGTTCAGGAAGCTCTATCACCACCTGGTCGAAGGCGAACTCGAGCAGGCGGCCACGATCCGCGATTTCTACGACGAGTACCTGGCGGTCAACGACCTGCCGGCCGAGTTCTACCTGGAGACGGTGGCGCGCGTGTTCCAGACCTACGACCTGCCGCGCGGCGAGCTGACCGTCGGCGAGCGCAAGGTCGATCCGTCGGCGATCCGCCGCACCGCCTTGATGACCGTGGAAGGCGAACGCGACGACATCTGCGCGGTCGGCCAGACCGTGGCGGCCCAGGACCTCTGCCCGAGCATCCGCCCCTACCTCAAGACCCATCACCTGCAGGCCGGCGTCGGCCACTACGGCGTCTTCAGCGGCAGCAAGTGGAACGCCCAGATCTACCCCCGCGTGCGCGAGATGATCCACACGGCGCAAGAGCTGCACTAGGCCGGCGTCACCAGGGCGTGCCGCAGATGCGCGATCAGCGCCTGCGACACCACGTTGCGCATCGGCCCGGGCAGGTAGACCAGCACCACGCGGCGCTCGATGTGCGGCTTCACGAGCGGGAGCACCACCAGTTCATCGTCGCGAAGCGACGAGGTGTAGAGCTTCGGCATCAGGCCGAGCGCCAGCCCGCCGCGCACCAGGGCGTAGAGCGTTTCCGAATAGCTCACGCGATAGGGCTCCGAACCCTGCGCGAACTGGGCGCGGGCCGGGTCGCCGAGCGCCGGCATGCTGCCGCTCTCGAACAGCACCAGGCGCTCGCCGCCGATGGCCTCCCAGTCAGCCTCGCCAAGCGCGGCCAGCGGATGGTCGCGCCGCACCACCAGCACCAGCGGATCGCGGAACAGGTCCACGCAGTCCAGCCCGCCCGGCGGCTCGGTGATGGCCGCCACGGCCAGGTCGAGCCGGCCGCTGCGCACTTCGGCCAGCAGGGTGTTCGACGGCGCGTCGCGCCAGGCGAACTCGATGCCGGGCGGTGCATCACCGCCGATGAACCCGGCCACCGCCGTCGCGACGCGGGCGCTGGCCGAAGGGATCACGCCGATGCGCACGAAAGCGCGTCCGCGCTGCACCGTGCTCTCGATATCGCGCAACGCGACCTCGAAAGTATTGACCAGGTAGTCGGTGCGCGCCAGCACCTCGGCGCCGACCGGCGTGAGCTCGAGCCGGTGCGTCGAACGGGTCAGCAGCTCGGCACCGAGGAGCTTCTCCATCTGCTTGATGGCGTTGCTCAGGGCCGGCTGGGTGATCGCCAGCCTGCGCGCGGCGCGGCCGAACTGGCCCTCCTGCACCAGCACCGAGAAGCACTGGAGCTGGCGAAGCGTCAATGCACGCAGGGGCAAGGAACTCATCGCTTGGTTATCAATTGAATGAATGAAATTATAGGAATTCAAAATTTTCCTTATTTCATCACCCTCCCTAGACTGGCCTGCATGAGCACTGCCGTCGCAACGCCTGGCGCCCTGGAGCCCTTCCTGCGAGCGATCCCGAAGGTCGAATTGCACTGCCATCTGTTCGGCACGGTCCGGCACGGCACCTTCGCGGACCTCAACCGCCGGGCCGGTTCGCCGCTGGCCGACGACGAGATCGAGGGCTTCTACACCCGGGGCGAGAAGCCGGTCGGCGTGCTGCGGGTGCTGCGCGCGCTCGATGCCCAGCTGGTGCGCAGCGCCGACGACCTGCATCGGCTCACCTTCGAATACCTGCAGGACGCGGCGTCGCACAACGTCCGCTACAGCGAGTTCTTCTGGAACCCGACGGGCACCGTGCACGCATCGGGCATCGGCTACCGGAAAGCGCAGGATGCGATCGTCAACGCCATCCATGACGCGCAACGAGAGTTCGGCATCGTCGGCCGGCTGATCGCGGCGATCGATCGCGAAGCCAGTCCCGAGGCGGCCGTCGAGATGGTGCGATGGGTCACGCAGAGCCGGTGCGAGGAAGTGATCGGCATCGGCATCGACTACCGCGAGGTCGATCGGCCGCCCGAGCTCTTTCTCGAGGCCTACCGCGACGCCCGGCGCGCCGGCCTCAAGACCACCGCGCACGCCGGCGAGTTCGGCATGCCCTGGACCAACGTGCGCACCGCCCTCGATCTGCTGCAGGTCGACCGCATCGACCACGGCTACACCGTGGTCGACCAGCCCGGGTTCGCGCGCGAATGCGCCGAGCGCGGCGTGCTGTTCACCGTGGTGCCGACCAACTCCTACTACCTGCGCACCCTGCCGCCGGAACGCTGGGCGCTCGACCACCCGATCCGCCGCATGCCGGGGCTGGGCCTGCGGATCCACCCGAACACCGACGACCCGACCCTGCACAAGGTCACGCCCACCGGGGCGTGGCTGATGATGGTGCGCGACTTCGGTTTCGGCCTGGACGACCTGCGCGGCTTCATGCACAACGGACTCGACGGCGCCTGGATCGATGATTCCTTGCGCCGCCACTGGCGCAGCCAATGGAGCGCCGAGTTCGATGCGCTGCGGGCCCTCCTTCCACAAG
>NZ_JBFUCI010000192.1:0-11202 GCF_056405335.1 Variovorax sp. P1_H12_2 | reverse complement strand
GGCCTCGCCGTCGCGCGCGCGCTGATCGACGCCGTCGACCCGCGGACTGCCCGCCGGCGCCCGCACCGCCGCGCCGGGAGCCGCCGGCGCCGCCGAGGCGAACGGCCGCGTGCCCTGCACGATGGTCAGGTTGCCGCCTTCCATCACCTTGCAGCCGCGCTGCTGGGCGATGGCCGCGTTGTTGGTGTATTCGTTGCCGCAGCGCCAGACGCGCTCTTGCTGCGCCTGGGCCTGCAAGGGCACGCCGGCCGCCGCCAGGGCGGTCAGCAGGAAAACAGAGAGGGTCTTCATGGTCTTGAGTTAGTGCGCCGCAAAACGGCATTTTCATGCAATTCGAAACCGATCCGGCCCAGATGTTCCCGCCCAATGAAAAAGGACGGCCGAAGCCGTCCTTTTTTGATTCCATTCCGAAGGTCTCACAGGGAAGACAGAGCAAAAACCGCTGCGCAGTTTCTGGGTCTCTCCCGCAAGGTCTTACAAGGAGTAGTACATGTCGAACTCGACCGGATGGGTCGCCATCCGGAAGCGCGTGACTTCCTGCATCTTGAGGTCGATGTAGGCATCGATGTACGAATCGGTGAACACGCCGCCCTTGGTCAGGAAAGCACGGTCCTTGTCGAGGTACTCGAGCGCCTGGTCGAGGCTGTGGCAGACGGTCGGGATCAGCGCGTCTTCTTCCGGCGGCAGATGGTAGAGATCCTTGCTGGCGGCTTCGCCCGGATGGATCTTGTTTTCCACGCCGTCGAGGCCGGCCATCAGCAGCGCCGCGAAGCCGAGGTACGGGTTCATCAGCGGATCGGGGAAGCGCGCTTCGACGCGGCGGCCCTTCGGGTTCGCCACGAACGGAATGCGGATCGAGGCCGAGCGGTTCTTGGCCGAGTAGGCCAGCTTCACCGGGGCTTCGAAGCCGGGCACCAGGCGCTTGTAGCTGTTGGTGCCGGGGTTCGTGATGGCGTTCAGCGCGCGGGCGTGCTTGATGATGCCGCCGATGTAGTGCAGCGCGAAGTCGCTCAGGCCGGCATAGCCGTCGCCGGCGAACAGGTTCTTGCCGTCCTTCCAGAYYGACTGRTGCACGTGCATGCCGGAGCCGTTGTCGCCGAMGATCGGCTTSGGCATGAAGGTSGCSGTCTTGCCRTAGGCGTGGGCCACGTTGTGGATCACGTACTTCTGCAACTGGACCCAGTCGGCGCGCTGGATCAGCGTGCTGAACTTGGTGCCGATTTCCATCTGGCCGGCATTGGCCACTTCATGGTGATGCACTTCGACCGGGATGCCGAGCGACTCGAGCACCAGGCACATCTCGGAACGCATGTCCTGGAAGCTGTCGACCGGCGGTACCGGGAAGTAGCCGCCCTTGACCGCCGGACGGTGGCCGGTGTTGCCGTGTTCGAATTCCTTGCCGGTATTCCAGGCCGCTTCCTCGGACTCGATCTTGACCGAGCAGCCCGACATGTCGTTCTGCCAGCGCACGCCGTCGAACACGAAGAATTCGGGTTCCGGTCCGAAGAAGGCGGTGTCGCCCAGGCCCGAGGCCTTCATGTAGGCTTCGGCGCGCTTGGCCAGCGAGCGCGGGTCGCGTTCGTAGGGCTTGCCATCCGTAGGATCGACCACGTCGCAGGTCAGGATCAGCGTCGTTTCCTCGAAGAAAGGATCGATGTTGGCCGTGTTGGGATCGGGCATGAGTTGCATGTCCGACGCTTCGATGCCCTTCCAACCGGCGATCGAGGAGCCATCGAAGGCATGGCCCGACGTGAACTTGTCTTCATCGAAATGCGAGACGGGCACGGTCACGTGCTGCTCCTTGCCGCGCGTGTCGGTGAAGCGGAAATCGACGAACTTGACCTCGTTTTCCTTCACGAGTTTGAGTACGTCGGCGACGGTCTTGGCCATCAGGTTCTCCTTGGTATGGACAGGGTTGGTAGTACGGGAATCGGGAATGCAGTTTCTATGCCATTGTCACTGCCGCGAGCGGGGCCTTGGCGCCCTTGCAGGCACCCAAAACAAGGCAATTTGTAACCACTTTGGTGCGCTTCGTGTCAACGCACCATTTCGGGGCCAAGTCGCGCCTCAAAGTCGTGCAGGCCCGCGAGCAACTGCGCGTAGGCGGCTTCGATTCGGCTCGCGTCGCCCTTGACGCCGAGTTCGATATGGCGCCCGTGCTGCGGATGGTCGACGCTCGGCAGGCTGAACACCTTGATGCCCGCGTGGTCCCTCTCGACGGCTTCCATGAGCGGGGTCAGCGTGGCCTCCATCGCGCCATAGACGATCACCGATCTCTCGGCGGCGCGCCCGCGCGCGAACAGCTCGGCATAGCGGCCGTCCAGCACCGACTCGATCATCGGCCAGGCCATCACCGGGAAGCCGGGCACGAAGTGCACGTCGCCGACGCTGAAGCCCGGGATCTTGTTGTAGGTGTTGGGAATGATGCGGGCGCCCAACGGGAACACGCCCATGTTGAGCCGATGGATGTTGTCCGGACGGTCGGGCTCATAGACCGTGCCCTGCTCGCGCGCCGTGTCCTGCATGCGCTCGCGGATCAGCAACTCGGCCTCGGGGTGCAGCGCCAGCGGCACGCCCAGCGCCGCCGCCGCGCACTGGCGCGTGTGGTCGTCGGGCGTGGCGCCGATGCCGCCGGTGGAGAACACGATGTCACCCGATGCGAAGGCGCGACCCAGCGCCGCGGTGATGCGAACAGGCACGTCGCCCACGTACTCCGCCCAGCCGAGCTCGAGCCCGCGCGCGGCGAGCAGCTCGATGACCTTGGGCATGTGCTTGTCGACGCGCTTGCCCGACAGGATTTCGTCACCGACGACGATCAGACCGAAAGAACGACTCATGGCGCACTCCATTGGCTCGCGGCCGCGCTGGCATCCGCCAGCTCGGCCGTGGAAGCTGACACGGCGGCCGCCGCCCGCTGCGCACGCAGGTGGGCCAGGGCATCCAGGCAGTAGTGCGCGAACCACAACGCCGAGAAGGCGAACACCAGCGTATAGATCCAGATCGCGAGCGGCGCCAGCACGAAGAAGGCGGCGGCGAACAGCAGGCCCGAGGCCCAGACGATGCTCGGCGCCGCGCCGAGATAGCCGCACAGCACACCGATGCCGAGCAGGGGCAACCGGTGCGTGCGCAGCAGCGTGTCGCGCTCCTCCGGGCTCGCATGCTCGGCCAGGGCATCGAAGCTCATCACGCGGTAGGTCAGCCAGCCCCAGATCAGCGGCGGAAGAATGAGCACCAGCGGCGGGATCAGCCAAAGCGGCATCGACACCACCAGCGCCAGCAGCGCCAACACCGTCAGCCCGATCGAGCGGGCCATGCTGCCGAAGAAGGAAGCCCCCTTCTTCTGTTCCAGGGTCGCGAAGCGCCGCTCGGCCACCAGGCGTGTCAGCGGCGGCGCCATGACGCCCGCCACGACCAGCAGCGACACCACCACGATCAGCGGCGTGGCGGCGAAGACGACGACCAGCGGCGCCAGCATGGCCGTGACGTCGCCCGAGAAAAAGTGCCCGATCCAGGCCCAGAAACCGGCCAGCAGGGGCCAGGCGTCGAGCGCCGCGCGGGTCCAGGCGACTGCGGCATCCCAATAGAAATAGCCGAACACCGCCGCCAGCGCGACCATGAGGCCGAGCGGCAGCAGCGACAGCACGATCACCCGCGGGTGCAGACAATAGGCGGCCGATCGCCAGAAGGAATCGAGGAGAAGACGCATCGGGTGCCGAGGATAACCTCAGCCCTTGCCGGCCAGGCGGCGCAGTCCGAGCCATTGCTGGGCCCAGAAGCCGCGACCGTAGTCCCGCACCCGGCCGCGCTCGTCGGGCTCGACCTGGTCGCGGATGCCGGTGGCGTCGTAGCGGTCTTCGAAGTTCGCCGTTCGCAGGAGCATGTCCCACCACGGAAGCAGCACGCCGAAGTTGTGGCCGCCCAGCGTCCTGGGCCCCCCGGACTCGTGGCCGATCCCGATGCTGTGGTGCACGCGGTGAAAGCGCGGGCTGATCCACAGGCGTTCGCCGAGAGCGCCGAAGCTCAGACGCAGGTTGGCGTGCTGCAAGCTCTCGCTGAGTTGCGTGAAGGCGACGATCGCGATGAACTGTCCCGGCGCCACGCCGATCAGTTGCGCGACGACGACGATGATCGCGTCGTGGATCAGGTCGTCCAGCAGATGGTTGCGGTTGTCGCTCCACATCGTCATCTGGCGCTGCGAGTGGTGCAGCGAATGCAGCGCCCACCACCAGCGGAAGCGGTGCTGGCCGCGGTGGATCAGGTACTCGACCCCGTCCAGCACCACCAGGTAGATCAGGAACGCGATCCACGGCACGTCRGTCACGCCGGGCCAGAGTTCGTCCAGGTGGGTCGTGCCCCAGCCGGCCCCGCGCACCATGCCCAGCAGGTCGTCGAACAGCGGCTCCACGGCGAAGAACATCGCCAGCCGGAACAGGCCGAGCCGGTGGATCAGCGTGTAGATGACGTCGGTGCGGATCGCGCGCCGGTCGATCACCGGCTCGACCGGCCGCCAGCGCTGCAGCGGCCCGATCACGGCAACCAGCACGGCGATCTGGATCAGGCCGACCAGCAGCCAGCCGGTGGCGTCGAAGGCGTCCTCGACCCGGCCGCCGAGCCCGATGGCGTAGACCAGCGGCTGCACCGCCGTCTCGAACAGCCACTGCTGCAGGGTCGCGAATTGATCGGTGAGCCAGTCCATCGGCGTGCGATTCCGGTCGAGGATCGAAGGTTCAGGAATGGGCCGCGATCCAGCCGCGATAGGCCGGATGCTGCCGCAGCGTCTCGAAGCAATAGCCCTTGATCTTGAGCCCGGCGATCAGCGGCTCCAGGTCGGCCGGCGCCCACGGGTCCTTGCGCGACCAGATGCCCAGGTGCGCGAGCAGGATGTCGCCAGGCTGGATCTTGTCGAGCGCTTGCGCCAGCAGCCGCTCGTTGCTGAACGTCTCGCTCGGCAACTCGTCGCCCAGGAAGCCCGCTGGCGCCCAGGCCACGTGCTCGTAGCCGCAGGCCTTGGCCGTGGCGAGCAGCCGCGGCGAGGTCTTGCCGCCCGGCGCGCGGAACAGCGGCAGCGGCTTCTTGCCCGTGATGAGCTGCAGCCGCTCGGCGGACTTGGCGATGTTGGCGCAGTACTGCACCGCATCCCAGGTGAACTCGCGGCCGGCGAAGGCGCCGGCCGTGGGGCGGATTCGGAAGCGCGGCTCGACGCCCTTGACGTCGCCCCGCCAATAGGCGTGGTCGTAGGTGTGGGAGGCGAATTCGTGGCCCTCGGCCGCCCTCGCCTTCCACCACGGCGCCCAATGATTGTCCAGGCTGTCGCCGTCGGTCTGCGTGCGCTCGGCGGCGGCGAAGAAGGTCACGCGCACGTCCTGGCGCTTGAGCACTTCGGCCACCAGCGGGGCGATGCCCATGTGGCCGGTGTCGAAGGTCAGATAGACCGGCTTGGCGCAGCCCTGGGCCCACGCCGCGCCGGACGCGGCGCCGGCCGCGACCAGCAGCCAGGCCGAGGCGACCCTACGATTTCGCATGGTCGAGCGTCCAGACGCCGTGCGGCGAACGCCCGACGTTGACCTGCCGCACCACCTTGCGGCTCGCCAGGTCGACCACGCTGAGCTTCTTGGCCCAGCGGGAGGTCACGTAGAGCGTCTTGCCGTCGGCCGAGACATCCATGCAGTCGGGTCCGCCCGGCACCGGGTAGGTGTCGGTGACCTGCAGCGTCTGAAGGTCGATCCGGCTGATCGTGTTGGCCACGCGGTTGCTGACGAAGACGCTGCGGCCGTCGCCGGCCGAACGGAAGGCATGCGCGCCCTTGCCGGTCGAAATCTTGCCGACCAGCTTGGGCTGGGCGCCGGCGACATCGAACACCTGCACGCCGTCGCTCCCGGTCAGGCCGACCAGCAGCGTCTTGCCGTCGTGGAGGCCGAAGATGTCGGCCGGCATCGGGCCGGTGGCCGTGCGCCAGCGGATGGTCTGCGTGGCCAGGTCGACCGCGATCAGCTCGTCGCTGTCCTGCATCGAGACGTAGGCCGTGGTGCTCTTGCCGTCGATCCAGATGTGGCTGGGCGTCTTGCCGGTCGGAATGCGCTTGACTAGCTTGGGCTCCTTGCCGTCCCAGCGGTAGAGGTCGACGTGGTTCAGGCGATTGCCCGCGGTGACGAACCACTTCATGTCCGGAGAGAAGCGCAGGTGGTAGGGATCGATGATGCCGTAGACCACGCGCTGGACCTCGGCCGTGCGCGGGTTCAGGAAGGTCAACGAGTCGCCAGCGGAGTTGGCGACGATCACCGACTGCTCGTCGGGCGTCAGGTACAAGTGGTGCGGCTCCTTGCCGGTCGGAATACGCACCTTTTCGGTCCAGCCCGTCGGCTCGATCACGCTCACGGTGGCGTCGAGGGAGTTGAGCACGAAGATCGGAGGCGGTTCGGCCGCCTGCGACGAAAGCGACGCGCCAACAAACAAAAAGGCCGCGAAACGGCCTGTGAGGGAGGAGATGGAGCGCAAGGGGGAGATTCCGAAGGAGGATTTCAGATCTTAACGGTCGACACCGACGGTTGGCTGACCGGCACGCGAAGTTCGCAGCGCTTCCACCTCTTCGGCCCGCAGCCAGCGCCACTGGCCCGGCAGCAGGTCCTCGGACAGCGCCAGCTGGCCGATGCGCGAGCGGTGCAGCCCCTCGACCCGGTTTCCCACGGCCGCCAGCATGCGCTTGACCTGGTGGTACTTGCCTTCGGTGAGCGTCAGGCTCAGGTGCAGCGGCCCGGCGAGTTCGCAGGCCGCGGCCCGCACCGGCTTCGGGTCGTCGTCCAGCACCACGCCGGCCAGCAGGCGCTCGACCTGGTTCGGGTCGACCGGGTGCTTGGTCGTCACCTCGTAGACCTTCGGCACGTGGTGCTTCGGCGACCCCATCCGGTGAATGAACTGGCCGTCGTCGGTCAGGAGCAGCAGGCCCGTGGTGTCCTGGTCGAGCCGTCCGATCGCCTGCACGCCCTGGACCGCCCCCTTGTTCGGCCGCAGGCGCAAAGGCGACGGCAGCAGCGTGTAGATGCTCGGGTAGGTCGAAGGCTTCTGGGAGCACTCGGTGCCGGCCGGCTTGTGCAGCATCAGGTAGGCCTTCTCGTGGTACTCCCAGGCCGCGCCCTGGACCGTGAAGTGCAGGCCCTCGGTGGCGAAGTCCTCGCCGGGGTCGGTGACCGCGGTGCCGCCAACCGACACGAAGCCCTGCTGCACGAGGCCGGCGCAGACCCGGCGCGTGCCGAAGCCCTGGGTATAGAGAATTTCTTCGAGACGCATCAGTAGCCCAGCGCCAGGCCGGTGTTGCGGCGCGGGTCGTTGGCGCCGTAGAAACGATTGGCGCCCACCGGCTTGCCGCCCAGCGAGGGCGCGCCGACGATGATCGCCGCCAGGTGGTTGGCGGGCTGCGCCTCGCCGAGGTTGTGGCCCATGCCGACCAGAATCTTGCGGGTGTCGGGCGAGAGCGCGAAAGGCTCGACGTTGGTCACGTCCGGCAACCACTGCTGGTGAAAGCGCGGCGCGTCCACGGCTTCCTGCACATCCATGCCGTAGTCGACCACGTTGAGGATGCTGTGCAGCACCGTGGTGATGATCCGGCTGCCGCCCGGCGTGCCGACCACGAACACCGGCCGGCCGTCCTTGATGAGGATGGTCGGGCTCATCGAGCTCAGCGGCCGCTTGGCCGGCGCAATGGCGTTGGCTTCGCCCTGGATCAGGCCGTACATGTTGGGCTCGCCGATCTTCGCCGTGAAGTCGTCCATCTCGTTGTTGAGCAGCACGCCGGTGCCTGCCGCCGTGACCTTGGCGCCGAACCAGTCGTTCAGGGTGTAGGTCACCGCCACCGCGTTGCCCCATTGGTCGAGGATCGAATAGTGCGTCGTGTTGCTGCCCTCATGCGGCGCGACGCCCGGCTTGATGTCCTTGGAGACGCTGGCCCTGACCGGATCGATGACACCGCGGACCTTCTCGGCATAGCGCTTGTCGATCAGGCGATCGACGGGGTTCTGCACGAAATCCGGGTCGCCCAGGTAACTGTTGCGGTCGACGTAGGCATGGCGCATCGCTTCGATCTGGTAGTGCACCGCCTGCGCCGATCGGAAGCCCAGTTCCTTGAGCGGATAGCCTTCGAGGATGTTGAGCATCTCGCAGATCGCCACGCCGCCCGAACTCGGCGGCGGCGCCGAGATCACGCGATAGCCGCGGTAGCCGCATTCGATCGGCACCAGTTCACGCGTCTTGTACTGGTCGAGGTCGGCCTGCGTGATCAGCCCCTTGCCCGCCCGGCTGGAGGCCACGATCGCGCTTCCCACCGGCCCCTTGTAGAAGCCGTCGGGGCCGTTGCGGCTGATCGCCTTGAGCGTCTTTGCGAGATCTGTCTGGACCAGCTTCTGGCCGACCGCGAAGGGCTCGCCCTTGCGCAGGAAGATCGCAGCCGAGGCCGGGTCCTTGGCGAAATCCGTCGTGGCAGTCGCCAGCATGTCGATGTCGCCCTGCTGGAGCACGAAACCGCGCTCGGCCAACGCGATCGACGGCGCGATCAGCACGCCCCGCTTCATGGTGCCGTAGCGCTCGCGCGCCCATTCGAGGCCGGAGACCGTGCCCGGGACGCCGACCGCCAGATGCCCGCGGGTGCTCAGACCCGCGACGACCTTGCCGTCCTTGTCGAGATACATGTCGGCCGTCGAGGCCAGCGGCGCCTTCTCGCGGAAATCGAGAAAGGTCCGGCGGCCGTCAGCGAGTTGCACGGTCATGAACCCGCCGCCGCCGAGATTCCCGGCCGCCGGATAGACCACCGCGAGTGCATAGCCCACGGCCACCGCCGCGTCGATCGCRTTGCCGCCGCGCTTGAGCAMCTTGACGCCGACCTGGGTCGCCAGGTGCTGCGCGCTCACGACCATGCCGTTCTCGGCGGCGACCGGCGCCTGCGAGGCGGCCGGCGCAGCCGCGCCAGACAGTGCGAACACCGCGGCGACAACCAGGCGAAGCGCCGAGGTCCACTGAATCTGTTGCATCGAACTTGTCCCCATGGGCCGCCCGGGCCTCTGTGCGCGGGACCGCGTGGAGGGTTTGGAACGCAAACGCGGCGCCGATGCAAATTGCATCGGCGCCGCCTTCTTGTATGGTGGAGCTGGGGGGATTTGAACCCCCGTCCGCAAGCCTTCTTCGCGCAGATCTACATGTTTAGCGGTCTGATTTAAGTCTCGCCACCGGTGTCGCGCAGTCGCACGCTACACCGGCCGCCAGCACCCTATTTTCTCGTCCCGACCCAAGGTACCCGGATCAGGACCAGCCCATGTAGATTATCTTTGCAGCCGGGAGGCGTCAGATTGCTCTAGCGCCCCCTTGCCCAGCCCATCGGCCTGCTGTTGCAAAGCTCACCGGCAATTAAGCGGCGAGTGCGAAACGTTCGTCGTTTGCAGTTAGTTTGTTTGAATCTGTTTTACGAGCGCATTCAGCTCGACATGCCCCGCTGCGATTCCGAACCCACGTCGAAACCAGTGCAGCCCCAAGCAAGCTATTTTAGGCCTGTTTGAGCAACTGCAAGAGGGCCATGGGGGTTTCGATCGCAGCATCGGCCTCCCAGCGGGCCACTTCGGCCTGTTCGCCCATGTAGCCGTAGGTGGCGGCCACCGTCCGCATGCCGGCGGCGCGGCCGGCCACGATGTCGCGCTCGTCGTCGCCGACGTAGACACAATGCACCGGCGCCACGCCCAGCCGGCGTGCGGCCTCGAACAGGGGCTCGGGGTGCGGCTTGGCATACGGCGTGGTGTCGCCACTGACGATCGCCCGGGCGCTCTCGAACAGCGGCATCGCACGCGTCAGCGGCGCGGTGAACCGAACCGATTTGTTGGTGACGACGCCCCAGGGAAGCCCGCGTGCGCGCAGCGCCTCCACCAGTTCGGCCACGCCGTCGAAGACTTGCGTGTTGCGCAGCATCCGCGACTCGTAGTTGACGAAGAATTCCTCGCGCAGCGCCGCAAACTCGGGGGCCTCGGGCGTGAGCCCGAAGGCCACCCCCAGCATGCCGCGGGCGCCGGCACCGGCCATCGGCCGGTAGCGCTCGAGCGGCAGCGAAGGCAGGCCACGCTCGGTGCGCATCTGGTCCGCCGCAGCGCCGAGATCGGGGGCGCTGTCGATCAGGGTTCCGTCCAGGTCGAACAGGACGGCGTCGATACGGCCCTCCATCACAGGCCCGCCGCCGGCTTCTGGGTGGCGAACATGTAGTTCACGCTGGTGTCGCCGCTGAGCCAGTAGCGGCGGGTCAGCGGGTTGTGCTCCAGGCCGCGGGTATGGCGCAGGTCGAGCCCGGCGGCGCGGCAGTGGCCAGCCAGTTCGCTCGGGCGGATCAGCTTCTGGTATTCGTGCGTGCCGCGCGGCAGCATGCCGAGCACATACTCGGCGCCGACGATCGCCAGCATGAAGGCCTTGAGATTGCGGTTGATGGTCGAGAAGAAGACCCAGCCGCCGGGCTTCGCGAGATCGGCGCAGGCCTTGACGACCGAGGCCGGTTCGGGCACGTGTTCGAGCATTTCCATGCAGGTGACGACATCGAAGCTGGCCGGCTGTTCGGCCGCCAGCGCCTCGGCGCTGACCGCACGGTACTTGACGCCGCGCGTGCCGGCCTCGAGCGCATGCAGTTGCGCCACCTTCAGCGCCTTGTCGGCGAGGTCGATCCCCAGCACCTCGGCGCCCTTGCGCGCCATCGAATCGGCCAGGATGCCACCGCCGCAGCCGATGTCGAGCACCCTGCGGCCGGCGATCGGCGAAATGCCGTCGATCCAGTCGAGGCGCAGTGGATTAATTTCGTGCAGCGGGCGGAATTCACTTTCGAGATCCCACCAACGGTGCGCAAGTTCGGAGAATTTGGCGAGCTCTGCCGGATCGGCATTCACGGGTTCGGTCATGCAGCGATTATGAATCGCCGCGAATTGCTTCGGAATCCAGCGGGTCGAAACCAAATGCCGACATCGGACCGGCCATAAAAAAACCCCGCCGGGGCGGGGTTTTTTTCAGTGATTCTTGCAAATCACTTGTTGGGGCGGGTACCGACCACTTCGATTTCCACGCGGCGGTTCTTGGCGCKGCCTTCGGCGGTGCGGTTGTCAGCGATCGGCTGGCTCTTGCCCTTGCCTTCGGTGTACACGCGGTTCTTTTCGATGCCCTTCGAGACCAGATAGGCCTTGACGGCTTCAGCGC
>NZ_JBFUCI010000191.1:0-11232 GCF_056405335.1 Variovorax sp. P1_H12_2 | reverse complement strand
CGTCGGCCATGGCCGTGGTCAGGTTCCAGCCCGGCTTGCCTTCGAAGGGATAGATGGCCGTCGTGTTGCGGTACAGGTTGGGCTGCCACTGGCTGGCGTCGCCGCCGACGAAGCCATAGAAATACTCGAAACCCAAGCCGCCCGGCCACTGGTCGAAGGGCCCGGCCTGGGTCGATTGGAAGGAGGGCGTGTTGTGGTTCTTGCCGAACCATGAGGTCGCATACCCGTTCTCCTTCAGGATGGCGCCCACCGTACCGTTCTCCTTCCTGATGACCGAGTTGTAGCCAGGGAACCCCGTCGCGATCTCGCCCACTACGCCGGTGCCCGCCACATGATGATTTCGGCCGGTGATCAGCGCCGCGCGCGAGGGCGAACAGAGCGACGTGGAATGGAAATTGGTGTAGCGCACGCCGCTCTTCGCGATGCGATCCATCGCCGGCGTCGGAACGACGCCTCCGAATGTGCCCGGCGCGCCGAAGCCGACGTCGTCCGTCATGATGAGCACGACATTGGGTGCTGTCTTGGGCGGCACGACGCGCGGAGCCCACCACTCTTTCGACTCCGAAGCCTTCTGCTTGATCTCCCCGCCGAACTTCGGATCGGGTGGCGGAAGCTGCTTGCCATCGAGCGTCGTCGTGGCGCCTGCAGCACCGGGGACACCGGTGACTTGCTGAGCGAGCGTCGTCCCGCTACCAAGAAGGGCGATCGTGATGGCGCCGGCCAGGATTTTGGGTATGTACATGGTCTTTTCCTTCTCCATACTTTCGATCGATGCAGCCAGGGCTGGGGCCTTTCGGCCCTCGCAGGTACAGCGTCTCCAGGGAAGCAGCGCCAGTATTCGGCGCGCCGTGCCTGCTTGAAATACGACCATGGTCTTATGCGACTCAGGGCCCACGGCTTTCGAATCGCCAAACCCCATCTGCTTCTAGCGACCGAGATCCAGTCCGCCTCCCGCAAAGGCGAGATCAAGCGCCGCCAGGAGGTCTTCCTTGGTGAATGGTTTGCGCAGTACCGCCACGGGATGGAGCCGGGCGAGTTGCGCATCGAGCCCTTCGCGCTCGGATGCCGTGATGAAGACCGTCGGGCGGTCACGTCCGGCCTCAACCAGCGCCTGCTTGAATTCGATGCCGCCGGCTCCTGGCATGTCGACATCCAGTACCAGGCAGGCTTCGTGCTCGAGCGACCCGGAGTCCAGCAGAGCCTCGACGCTCGCGAACGACTCCACCTCGAAACCTGCCAGCCGCATCAACCGTACCAGCGCGCGGCGCAGCGAGGCGTCGTTGTCAATGAGCAGTACGCGTCGCATGGATCGGCTCACGGCAGTGACAGGTGGACTGCCTGCCGACCCTGCACCACGCGACGTGCGACCAGCCTGAGCGTCGCGGACGCAGGGGGCCTGCAGGCAGAGGCGACTAGGGTCGGCTGGCCGCGGCGATCACGATCTCCACGCGACGGTTCTTGGCCTTGCCCTGCGGCGTGTCGTTGCTGGCCACCGGCCGCGCATCGCCGAAGCCCTGTGCCGAAATCCCGCTCGGTGGCACACCCTTCGAAATCAGGAAGCGCGTGACCGCGTCCGCCCGGGCCGACGAGAGTTCCAGGTTGGACGGGAAGCGAGCCTTCAGCGCCGGGCCGATGGGCTCGTTGTCAGTGAAACCCTGGACCACGATCTGCTGACCGGGCAGGTTCGCCAGCGTCGGGGCGATCTTGGCGAGTGTCGCTTCGCCCTTGGCGTTGAGCGTCCAGCCGCCTTCGGGGAACAGCAGCTCGTTGACCATCGTCACCTTGAGCTGGTTCTGCAGCTGCGTGATCTGCGCCTGGTCGCTGCTCAGTTCGCTCGAGAGCTTGGTGTTGAGCGCCTGGTAGTTGTTCGCAGTTGCCACTTCGGTGTCGTACTTCTTCTCCGTCACGCAACCGGAGGCCAGGACCGCGGCACACAACAGGACAACGAGCTTGACTGATTTCATGATGACTCCTTGGGGCGTTGAACAAGAACTGCCACACATCGCGAGGCGTCGCGTGAGACCCGCAGGGCACGAAAGCGTGGAACGCGTAGCAATCAGGGCCCGACTGTCCGCCGACCCCGCACTTCGCGAAATACGACCTTGGTGCTACCTGCGCTCTGGAACCGGCGCCGGCGTTCGAACGGGCACGGGCGGCGGTGCCGCATGCAAGCCGATGCGCTCCGCCATGCGGACGAGGTCGGCGACCGAGCGGGCGCCCATCTTGTCCATCACCCGCCCGCGATGGATCTTCACCGTGGTCTCGGCGATGCCCAGCCGGTCGGCGACGACCTTGTTGAGCAAGCCGGCCACCACGAGGTCGAACACTTCGTGCTCGCGGGGCGTCAACGACGCATGCCTTGCCAGGATCTCTGCGTCCTGGCGGCGGTCCTGATCACCCCCCCGGCTCCTCGCCAGGGCATCGGCCACCGCTGCAAGGAGTTCACTCTTCGCGAATGGCTTCGGCAAGAAGGCAATGGCCCCGGCCTTCATGGCATGCACGGTCGTCGGGATGTCGACATAGCCGCTCATGAACACGATGGGCCACCCAATGCTCGCTCGCGCGAGCGTCGCCTGCAGATCGAGGCCACTCATGCCGGGCATGCGAATGTCGCTCACGATGCAGGCGACGTCTGCCCGGGGGGCGCGATCGACAAAGGCTTGGGCATTGGCAAACGCCACGACCTCATAGCCCTCGCCCTGCAGTTGGCGCTCGAGTGCCCGTCGCATGGCGTCGTCGTCGTCGATGAGGAACACCGTTTGTCCGGAAGCGGCCGGGAGCTTGGCCGGCGGCGCAAGCTTGATCGACAGTGGCGGGCGCGAAGGCAGGTCGATCCGGAACACCGAGCCAGCTCCCGGCGTGGATTGCACCGAAAGCGTTCCGCCATGGGTGGCGACGATGGTCTGGCTGATCGACAGGCCAAGCCCCATCCCAGCCGCCTTGGTCGTGAAGAAGGGTCGGAAGATGCGGGCGAGCGTCGCCTCATCCATGCCGACGCCGCCATCGATGACCTCGATGCGGACCCCGCTCTCGGACGGACTTGCGCGCAGCGCCACGGTGCGCGAACCAGGGTCGAGCCCGGCCACCGCCTCGAATGCGTTCAACAGCAGATTGATCAGAACCTGCTGAAGTTGTACCCGGTCGCCCACGATGTGCGGCAGTTCTTCGGAGCCCTGCAGCGTGATCGCGATGCCCTGTTGGGTTGCTTCCGGTTTGACGAAGTGCAGCACTTCAACCAGAAGAGCGGCCAGGTCGAATTCGCGCCGTTCTGCTTCCCCATGGCGCAGGAAGCGTCGCAATTTCTGGATCATCTCGCCGGCTCGCCGGCCGTCCGCGACGATGTCCGAGACCGTCGCGCGCAGATCGTCGAGATCGGGGACCCGGGCGCCAAGCAGATCCACCGCCGTCTCTGCATTGGAGAGGCTGGCGGCAATCGGCTGCGTGAGTTCATGCACCAGCGATGCCGCGAATACGCCCATGGTGCCGACGCGTGCTGCGTGCACTGCCTGTGCCTGTGCCATGTGTTCGCGACGTTCGGCCTCCTGCCATGCAAGAAAGCTGGCAAAGGCCTCGCCGAGCAGCTGCACCCGGGCCACCAGTTCGTGCGGCCACTCCGGTCCCTCCCGCACAGTGGCAATGGAGAGCGCTCCGGCGACTTGGCCCGACAGGCGCAGTGGCACGATCACGCCTGCGCCTATGTGCAATTTGCGCAGCGCCTCGACATCGGCTGCGGCTGACGAAGGTAGGTCGTCATGCCGCGCGAAGCTCACGAGTTCGCCGCGTTCGAGCTGGGCACTGATCCAGGGGATCGTCGGCATGCGCACGTCGTCTGCGGGTGCGGGAACGCCGTCGGCCAACCAGCGGTGCGTCTTTCGGAACAGTCCCTCCGCCTCGACGCGCTGCCACAGCGTCGCGCGATCGGCGCCGAGGGCACGCGCCACGTCCCTCAGTCCCGCCTCCAGCAAGCGGTCCTGTTGCGCACGGGGTGCCCCGAGCAGCGCACTCAGGATCTCTGACGCCTTGCGCTCGAACTTGATGGCAACGTCGAGTTCTTCCTGCGTTCGCTTGTGCGCGAGCGCGTTGGCGAAAACCTCGGCAAGGATACGGACGCGTTCGACCAATGGTTCAGGCCACTCGCGCTCGTGCCGGAGGCAGCCGAACGCGAGGGCGCCTTCTACCTGGCCGGCAACCCTCATCGGAATCGTCAGGTTCGCCTTTGTCCCCGGCTCACGAAATGACGCCTGGTCGATCTCCGCTTCCGGGGGCAGGTCGTCAACGCTCGGGATGACCACCGCCTCGCCGGCGCGAACCCGGGCCAGCAGCCAGGGGAACCTGTCTGCGATGGATTTCGGTGACACCGGCGGCACGCCGGCGATGGCCCAGGAATGGGTGACGCGCACATCGCCGCCCGACACGAAACGCATCAATTGCGCTCTGTCGACGCCAAGCATCTTGACGATTTGATGCAGCGCGTCCGTAATGGCGCCATCGACCTCCCGGGTCGGCAAGATGAGGAAACGGGCCGACAGCTCTGCCAGCATTCGTTCGAACGCGACGTGATCCTGCGTGGGGCTCGCAGGACGGACCATGGGTGGTTTGGGCATCTGAGCGGCAGTACGGTGGCTAACCAGAGGTATGCGCCAGCATCACATCACAACTCCGCTGCTCGCGCTAGCCATGGCGATCGCGCCTGCCTTCGCCGAGAACCAGTCCGACCGCGAGGCGCCGTTGCGGATCGTGGTCTCCGTGCCGGCCGGTGGCATTTCGGACCGTGTCGCGAGACTTCTCGCCGAAAGGCTCCAACCCAGCCTCTCGCGGCCGGTCGTCGTCGAGAACAAGGCCGGGGCCGGTGGTCGCATCGCGGTCGACGTGCTGATGCGCTCCGCGCCGGACGGCTCGACGGTGTTGCTGGTGCCGATCATCGTGCCCGTCATCGGCCCGCTTGTCTTCAAGGACCTGAACTACAACCCGATGCGCGACATGGCCCCGGTCTCGCAGGTCGCAACCTATCAATTGGCCCTGGCCGTCGCCGCCAGTCATCCGGCCCGTACGCTTCGCGAATTCGTCGCCTGGGCGAAGGAAAATTCAAGGCAGGCGACATTTGGAACCCCGGCGGCCGGGAGCCTGGCGCACTTTCTGGGCGTCGCACTGGGGCGGGAGTCCGGCACCGAACTGGTGCACGTTCCTTACCAAGGCGCCGGGCAACTCGAAATCGATCTGATCGGCGGCGAAGTCGCCTGCGGAATCGCGGCGCTGTCGGACCTTGCGCCGCGCCATCAAGAAGGCCGGATCCGCATCCTGGCCACGTCCGGCGCTGAGCGGTCATTGCTCCTTCCGACGGTGCCGACCTTTCGCGAGCAGGGATTCGAGACAGTCGAAGCGACAGGTTGGCATGCGGTCTACGCGCCAGCGGCGACGCCGGCGCCAGTGATCGACCGTTTGTCGGGCGCCATCGTCGTTGCGCTGGAAACCCCCGAACTGCGCGCCAAGCTTGTCGCGCTGGGCCTCGAACCCACCGGGACGACGCCGAAGCAACTTGCGGCGATCATGGCCGCCGACACGGCGCATTGGGCGCCGATCATCAAGGCCGCTGGATTCAACGCTCCGCGGCAATGAGCAGGTGTGGGGGGCAGCCCCCCGAAAGGAAAGCGAGCGGACCGCAACAGTCGGCCCGAAACGGCTGATACGGCGGTCGCACTGGAGGAATGCGCGAGCGCGCGATCAGGCAGGGCCTCAGGCCTTGCGCACGAACTCCGACTTCAGCTTCATCGCGCCGATGCCGTCGATCTTGCAATCGATGTCATGGTCGCCATCGATCAGGCGGATGTTCTTCACCTTGGTGCCGACCTTCACCACCAGCGACGAACCCTTGACCTTGAGGTCCTTGATGACGGTGATGGTGTCGCCGTCGTTCAGCACGTTGCCGACCGAGTCCTTGATCACCCTGCTGTCATCGGCCGCACCCTCGGCGGCAGCGGCCACCGCGGGCCATTCGTGGCCGCATTCGGGGCAGACCAGGTTCAAGCCGTCCTCGTAGGAATATTCAGAATTGCATTGGGGACAGGGTGCTAGGGTGGTCACGGCAGCAGGTGCTCAAATCGGGTTGCGGGGGGCGTGGATCATAGGTCCTTTCATCACGCCGCCACCCCGTTCGCGAGCGCCGGCAGGTCGACGCACGATCGTCACCGCTGTGGCCGGTCTGGTCGCCGATCAGTGGACTTGACTCGCCGGATCCACTGGCGCGGGCTCGGAGTCCGGCCTTCCGCGCAGGGCCAACACCACCATGAGCGCACACACGCCCAAGGCCCACACGATCACTGCGCCCGACGGCAGGTCGAACAAGGCCGAAAGCGCGAGGCCCAACGCGTAGCCGGCCACCCCGATTCCATAGCCGATCCAAAGCTGCCTCGCTCCGCGGGGCCTGCGCGTGCCGAGCGCCGGAATGATGAGGCTGGAGAACACCAGGTAGACCCCGACGAGTTGCACCGAAGCCGTGACGGCCAGCGCAAACGCCGCATAGAAGCCGAAGCGGCCGAGCCGTTGCACCCAACCCAGGCCCAGTGCGAGCAGCAACACGGCCGAGACGCCGCCCAGCCACAGCAGTTGCGTCAGGTCGACCCACAGGATCTGCCCGACGAGCAGGTCCTTCAGGTGCTCGCCGCCATGCGGATTGCTCGACAGCAGCAGGATGCCTGCGCAAGCGGCGAGTACGAACATCACGCCGATCAGCGCCTCCTGCTGCTGCGGCGCGCGCCGCTCGGTCCAGGTCAATAGCCAGGCCCCGAGCAAGGCTGCGGTCACCGCGGCCAGCTGCACCACGATGCCACCCTCGGGCATGCCCAGCGCGTCGGCGGCAATGACCCCCAGTCCGGCAATTTGCGCGATCGCGAGGTCGATGAAGACGATGCCGCGGTCCAGCACCTGCATGCCGAGGGGCACATGGGTCGCCAGCACCAGCACGCCGGCGATCAAGGCCGGGCCGAGGATGCTCCAGTCGAGTGCGTTCCAGTTCACGATTTGGTCCCGGCGCCGAGCAATCGAGCCAGCGTGTCGTCGAAGAGCCCGAACAGGTCCTTCGCGCCCTCGGTGCCACCCACCGTGAAGGGCAGCTTCACTGCCGGGATGCCGGCGTTCTTGCTGAGCCAGTCCGACGGGCGCGAGTCCTGATAGGCGGCATAGACCACCATGCGCGGCGGCGTGCCCTTCAGTTTGGCCTGGACCTCCTGCAGGTGCGATGCCGACGGCTCGACGCCGGGCTTGGGTTCGAGCACGGCCACCTCCTTCAATCCGAGCCAGTCGTAGAGATAGACGAAGGCGTTGTGCTGAGAGACCACGGACGCGCCCTTGAGCGGCGCGGCCTGCGCCGACCAGCGCCCGATGGCTTGCTGCCAACGCGCTGAAAAATCGGCCTGGTTCCTCGCGTACTCCGGGGCGTTCGCGGCGTCGATCTGCTGCAGGCGCGTGCCGAGGGCGGCAGCCACCGCCGCGATGTTGCGCGGGTCGGTCTGGATGTGCGGATTGCCCGCAGCGTGCACGTCGCCTTGCGAGCGGTCGACCTGCGTGGGGACTTCGAGCTTGCGCACGTAGTCGGCAGCCGCGAAGTTGCCCGGTTGGCCGGGCTGCACCTTGGCGTTGCCGGATTGCTGCAGCAGCACGGGCAGCCATCCGATCTCGAGCTCGGCGCCGGTGCAGACGACGAGGTCGGCGCCGCGTGCGCGGGAGATCAGGCTCGGCTTGGCCTGGATCTGGTGCGGATCCTGCAACGCGTTGGTGGCGACCGACACCTCGACGAGGCTGCCGCCCAGCTCCTTGGCCAGCGCGCCCCACTCGGGCTCGCAGGCGAAGACACGAAGCGCCGCGTGGGCGGGAGCTGTCAGCAGCAGCAGCGGCGCGGCAATCAGTGAAACGAGGGAGAGGCGATGGAGGTTCATGGCGTTTGCCTTGTGTTTCGCTTGGGATGGGAAAGGTGCCGTCAGTAGCTGTGCGCGCCGTGCGCGCCCAGGCTCATCTGGTATTGCAGGAAGACCTGGTTGTCGACATGCCCGATCTGCGCACGGTCCTGCGCGAACTGCAGCCGGATGCGGGAGAACTCGCTGGGGTTGAAGTCGAGCATCACCGAGTTCTTGCTCGGGCGATAGTTGCCGAGAAACGCGATCGTGGCGGGTCCGAAGGTCGGCGTGCCGGGGTCGAGCCGTTCGGTGCGCAGGCCGATGCGCCAGTTCGGCATGAACTGGTAGACCCCTTGCACGTACCAGCCCGACTGAGCCACGCGGTAGTTGCCGAAGGCATCCGAGAAGCCGACGTCGTGGAGCAGGTTGCCGTCGCGCGTGCTGTGCAGGTACTCGCCCTGGAGCTTGAAGTTGGTCCGCGTGGCGTTGCCGTCGGGAGCCCATTTCCAGACGCCGTCGACGATCCAGACGCGCGTGTCGCCGCTGAAGACATCATTGACCGGGAATCCGACTGCGTTGATCGCGACCAGTCGCTGGTCGGTGGCCTTCGCGTTCAGCACCGAAACGCCCGCGCGCCAGTTGTTGCTTTCGCCGATGTCGCCACCGGTGTGCAGGGCCAACGCGCTCATCCCGGCGCCATTGCTGCTCGGCGCGGTGCCGGGGTAGCTGCTGCTGCCTCCAACCTCGGCGCTGAGCTCGACGTAGTGCTCGATCGGAGCCACCCAGCTCATCTGCAGCCCGTTGTTGATGTACTGGGTGCCCAGCATGGCCTGGTAGGCCAGCGGGTTGTCCGCGAAGTCCCAGGTATGCGCGTGCTGCGGGTTGAGATAGCCGATGTTCGAGAAGAAGCGCCCCGCCTTGACCGAGAGCCCGTTGCCGAGCGAGGTCGTCTGGATGAAAGCCTCCTCGATCGACACGGAGTTGTCGGACTCGAGCGCGATGCTGGCCGCGCCCCGCAGCCATGGATCGATGTTGGCCGCGAAACCCAGTTCGGTCTCGCCCAGGCTGAAACCGCGCGTGCCGGGACCGATCGAAGCGCCCGCCGGCAGCGGGAAACCGGTGATCGCGTACTTCGCCGGATCCTGCGACGTGTCGATGTAGCCGCCCGAGAGAATCAACGACAGCGACGGATTGAACGCGTTGGCGCCGGCGCCGGTGGAAGCCACCGCGCTTGCTGGCGGAGGCGCTGGCGGTTGTGGCGCGGCTGTTGCGGGTGCAGTTACGGGTGCAGTTGCGGCCGAGGCTGCGCTGGTGGCGGACGATGCCGCTTCGGCTGCCTTCACTCGTTGTTCGAGTGCCTGGAGGCGCGCCTCGTAGTCCGCGCGCATCGCGTTGATCTCTCGTCGCAGCGCTTCGACATCGGAAGGCGAGGATTCGGCCATCGCGGCGAGGGGCACGACGAAGGCGAGCGCGAGGCTCGCCCGATAGAGCTGGTTCATTTATCGACGCTCATGGCAAAGACGTTGGAATGCGTCCGCCCGGAGAAAGGCGGGTCGGTCAACAATCAGAGCGAAGCGTGCGGCGGGGCTCGACTCCTGTAGGCAGGGGCCAGCAGCTCCTGCCAGGCGCCTCCAGAGGCTCCTTGCGGTGCCTCGTAGCGGGCGATGGAACAAGGAAGGCACGGCGGCTCGGAGCGGAGCGCGCCGCCATGCAAAGCGGCCGCCGTCAGGCAAAGATCACATGTGGAAGACGGGGGTGGCCCTTTGCCGCCGATCGGGTCGACGGTGTGCGACAAGGCATGCACGCCGGCGGCGAGCTGGGCCAAGGGCAGCAACAACGCGAGCCACAGCACCCACACCCGGAGGCGCGGCGGACCTGTGCGATGTCGAGGATTGCGCATGGCGGCTGACATCTTAGTCTTGGCGCGAGGCGCCGTTGTGTCACCGGGCGCCGTGAACGCCCGGGGGGCCCGCGCCTAAAGATCCTCGCCGCGCGCCATCGGCGCGACCGCGATGGCGGTTTTCCGAGGAGTTCGCCGGCAGCCTGGTCAAGGACGGCTGGTTGGGCGTTTGCGGCGCTGGCAACTTCAGGCACGATGGGCGGGACGCTGCGGAGGCAGGCGTGAGCGCCTCACTGGTTTGGCGCCCAGCACTCCGGCGCGCGAGAGCAGACCATGAACAAGAAACCGATCCTTGCAGGCGCCGTCGTCCTGGCGGCAGCCGCCGCTTTCGCGGCCTGGTACCTCCACCGGCAGCCCGCCGATGCGCACTCACTGGTGCTCTATGGCAACGTCGACCTGCGGCAGGTGTCGCTGGCCTTCAATGGCAACGAGCGCATCGCCCGGCTCGAGGTCCAGGAAGGCGACCGCGTGAAGGCCGGGCAGGTGCTGGGCGAACTCGACACCCGCACGCTGCAGCTGCAGGCGGCCCAGGCCGAAGCCCAGATCGCCGGTCAGTCGCAAGTGCTGCAGCGCCTCAAGGCCGGCAGCCGGCCCGAGGAAGTGGCGCAGTCGCGCGCCCAGGTCGCCGCCGCCCAGGCCGAGGCCGAGCTGGCCCGCCAGCAGCTCGAGCGGCTGCAATCGATCCGCCAGACCACCGCGGGGCGCGCGGTCAGCCAGCAGGACCTGGACGCCTCGCAGGCGCGCCGGAAGGTGGCCGAGGCGCAGCTCGAGAACGCGCGCAAGGCGCAGCAGTTGGTGGTCGCCGGTCCGCGCAAGGAAGACATCGCACAGGCCCAGGCGCAGCTCGATGTCGCCACCGCGGCGCTCGCGGTGCTCCGCCACCAGTTGCAGGAAGCCCGGCTGCGCGCGCCCATCGATGCGGTGGTGCGCGCGCGCCTGATGGAGCCGGGCGACATGGCGTCGCCGCAGCGGCCGGTCTTCACGCTCGCGATCACCGACCCCAAGTGGGTGCGCGCCTATGTCACCGAGGCGGACCTCGGGCGCGTCAGGCCGGGCATGGCCGCGACGCTGTCGACCGACAGCCACCCCGGCGAGCCGCTCCAGGGCAAGGTCGGCTACATCTCCTCGGTGGCCGAGTTCACGCCCAAGACCGTCCAGACCGAGCAGCTGCGCAGCAGCCTGGTCTATGAGATCCGCGTGCTCGCCGACGACCCCGGCGACCGCCTGCGGCTGGGCATGCCGGTGACGGTGCGCCTCGCGCTGGACGGCGACGCGCTCACGGCGGGGAGTCCGCGCTGATGGACCCCGCCGCGCCGGCGCTGCTGGGACACGGCCTGCGCAAGCGCTTTGCGCAGAAGGGCTCGGCCGAGGGCACGCTGGCGCTCGACGATGTCTCGCTCGAGATCCCCGCCGGCACGCTGGCCGCCCTGGTCGGCCCGGACG
>NZ_JBFUCI010000190.1:0-11347 GCF_056405335.1 Variovorax sp. P1_H12_2 | reverse complement strand
CCGCCCGCACTGGGGCGCGCACCTCCGGCTCCTGCTCCCGCGTGCGACCCGCCGCCGCCGGCTCCGCCACGGTTTTGGGACATGGATTGGCGGCTGGCATCGCCGCGACTCGCTTGCTGGCGCGCCTGGTTGCCGGTGTCTCCGGCGCCTCTCAGCGCGTTGTCGCCGCCGCCTCGGCCGCCCGAGCCCGCACCGCCCGCGCCGCCCGCGCCGCCAGGTCCGCCAGGGCCGCCCCGGTCGCCTCCGGATCCCAATCCGCCTCCGCCCGCACCGCCACGGTCGCCCGGTCCAGCGCCGCCTGCGCCCCCCGGGCCCTGCCCGCCGCGATCGCGACCGGCGCCGCCTTGCCCGGCCGCGGCCTGCGCGCGATCCCGTGTCGCCGGATCGTTGCGAAGCTGGTCGCGGCCCTGTCCCGGATCCATGCCGCGCTGCTGCAACTGCGACTGCGCCTGCTGGCGCTGCGCATCGCGGGTGCCGGCCTGCGCCGCGTCGCGTCCACGGTAGTCGTTGCGCTGGTCGGCACCGCCCACGTTCTTCCCGAACTGCTGCTGGCTCGCCGAATCCCGGTACGGAACGCCGCGCCGATTGGCCGCGTTGTGCTGGAAGTTCGACTGGCTGGCGTTGAGCTGCCGGTTGGCGTTGACGCTGTTGTAGCGGTTGACGTTGACGTTGACGTTCCCGCCGCCCCAGTTGGCGTTGCCCCAGAGGGCGGCCGTGGCAGCCACCCCGACACCGAAGGCGATGCCGGTCGCCAGCGCGGCGCCCGGGTAGTAATAGGGCGCCGGCGGATAGTAGTACGGCGGATACGCCGGATAGGGCCAGGTGCCGTACACCACGGCAGGGTTGTACGACGGCACGTACACCACCTCAGGATTTGCGGGCTCGATCTTGATGACCGTCTGCTGGGTCTGCGGCTCCTGCTCGACGATGACCTTCTGCTGCTCGGAGCTCTTCAGGCTGCCCGTCTTCTGCGCCGCGCTGCGCAGCCGCTGCGCCGAGTCGAGCACGTCCTTGGACGAGGCGAGGAAGGCGTCGCCGAGGTTCTGCACCCAGTCGGGCTTGTCGCCCATCGTCTGCAGCACCTGCGGGAAGGCCACCAGCGACTGCACGCTCGGGTCCCAGGGCTGGTTGGCCACCAGCTTCAGCGCCGCGTCCCCCTTCTGGTCCGGATTCGCCTTCGACCATCTGGCAGCATCGGCGACATCGGCGGGATAGGTCGAGGCCATCAGCACCTGCGAGAGCAGCGAATCCGGGTACAGCGCAATGGGCGCCATCATCTGATCGAGTTGTTCCCTGGAGAAGGTCTGCGCCGGCTGCGCACCCACCACCAGCGAAAACACGGAGACGGCGAGCACGAGGAGGCGTGCGAGCCGGACGTTCAGAGCGCGCATGTCGCCTCCTTTTCTTGTGGGCTGAAGTTCAATGGCAATCCGATCCTGTCAAGCGGCTAGTGGTGCGCCTGAAGGCACGCGGGATCGTCGATATGGTTTTCCAACGCATAACGTACCAGSTCGGCCGTGCTTRCAACCTGGAGTTTTTCCTGGATGCGCGTCTTGTACGTGCTGACGGTCTTCACCGACAGGTGGAGCGCCTCGCCGATCTCGGTGAGGCGCTGCCCGGCGGCGATGCGTCGCAGCACCTCGATCTCGCGGTCGGACAGCATTGCGTGTCGCGGGGCGTCGGACATCCCATTGAGCTGCTGCACCACCTGCTCGGCCAGGCTCGCAGTGATATAGGCGCCACCCGCGGCCACCCTGCGCACCGCCGTGACCAGTTCCGCCGCCGCGACATCCTTGGTGACATAGCCATTGGCGCCGGCCTTGAACGCCCGCAACGCGTATTGCTCCTCTGCATGCATGCTGAGTACAAGTATGCGCACGCTCGCGAAGTCGGCCTTGATGCGGCGGACCAGTTCCAGGCCGGTCATGCCCGGCATCGACAGGTCGACCAACGCCAGGTCGAATTCACTCTCGCGCAGGAGTTCAAGCGCCTGGAAGCCTGTGACTGCTTCAGTCAGTTCCCAACCGTTGCCCAGCGGATCGAGCACGCGCTTCAGGCCCTCTCGGACGATGGTGTGATCGTCGACCAGAAGCATGCGGATGGCGGGCGCGCCCGACCGCGGCGGCGCTGCCATGGGCGCCTCCCGATCCTTCGCAGCAGTCCCGAATCCCTCGTTTTCATGCATACCATGTCCTGTTCGGAGGCCGCATATTGGCTCATGCTCGCCTTTCTGTCGACGAATATCAAGCAGTAGATCCCTACGAAGGCGATGGAGCAAGCAAGAGGCAGCTGGCTGGTCGTGGTTCGGAATATTCCGAATGCCTTGTAGGAAAAAGCTAAGAAGAAGACCACAACTCCGCCCAGATTCCGGGCGTCGAGCCTACGTTCAAAAAGCAACAACCAGGCGCAAGCTCCGTCGTGGCGCCTGACACCCGTTCGTCGTCGCACTCCTGGAGGCTCCCGATGAATACCGTTCCAGTCCTTGATATGCAGTCCTCGTTCACTGCCCATCGCGTGCCACTTGCCGGCATCGAGCGAAGCGAACCGACCGTCCTGCATGAAATGCTCGCTCTTCTCGGCGTCCCCGTCGGCCAGGGCCARCAACCGCCGGACACCCCGCTCACCGTGCGCCGTCTGCGTGCCGGCGAATCGCTGTTCTTCGAAGGCAGCCCGGCGCCTTCCATCTACATCGTCCGCGCAGGAACCTTCAAGGCGTTTCATACCGCAGAAGATGGCTACGAGCAGGTCTTCGGATTCGCGCGTCGCGGCGACTTGCTGGGGTGCGATGCCCTGTCCGGGGATTGCCACCTCATGGCGGCGGTTGCGCTGGAAGATGCGAGCGTCTACGCCATCGCATTGCCCGACTTCTATGCGCTGGCGCAGAGCCTGCCGGCGTTCTATCGCGGCGTGATGCGTGCCGTGAGCAGCGCGATGATCGATCTGACGCAGCTGGCCGACATGATGGCTGCCGTCGCGGCCGAAGTTCGACTGGCGCGATTCCTGATGCATCTGTCGCAGCGCATGTCGACCTGCGGCCAATCCGCCAGATCCCTGCGCTTGCTGATGACGCGCCGCGACATCGGAAGCTACCTTGGCGTCGCGCACGAAACCATCAGCCGTTCGTTCGCGGCATTGGCGGCCTTGCGCCTGGTCAAGGTGGATCAACGCAGGGTGGAGATCCTCGACCTCGCGGCATTGCAGCGTTTCGCACAAGGCACGCGCGCGCCCAGCAAGGCGAAATCTCACGGCTTCGCACTGGCGGCCTGCGCGGCCTGAGATTGCGAAAGCGCCGCGATACAGTCCCGGGCTTGCTGGAATTCGGTCGCCTTGTCGAAGTAGGCGAGCGCGCCGGCGTCCATATGGCTCTTGCGCATGGACGTCCAGTTGAACTGGGAAAAGACGACCACCTTGATGTCGGGATAATGCTGCCTGACGTGACGCAGCACATCGATGCCTCGATCATGCCCGCGCAGCTTGACGTCCAGGACAATGAGATCCGGCTGATTCGAAGCGATCGATGCCACGGCCGTGGCGGTGTCCTCCGCGCAACCGACGATCTCGACTTCCGGCGCATTCGTCAGCAGCGCCCCGAAGCTCTGCTGAATTGCCACCGAATCGTCGACCAACAGCACTTTCACCATTTCACCTCGCCCCGCCTCATTGACGTGGTTCCATGCTGCATCGAATCGAAGCATCGCGAAATGCGCATGCTCAATGATTCGGTCGAAAAGGCCGTTTTTTTGGAGCGTTCCGCACCCGCTGTCGATCGCCTTCAGAAATAGGACAATGCCTCGGCATTCGACTTTGTGAACCTCGCGGGCCGAAGGTGGTCGTGTCCACCCGAGATCCGCCGAACGGCAAGGGATTCAATGGCTTCGTGGTTCGAGAATCTGTCGCTTCGCAGCCGAATCGTCCTGCTGACAGGCGCGGTCATGCTCGCGTTCGCAGCGCTCGTGGCGTCGGTCCTCGCGGCCGAAGCGCGTCGGATACACGATACCGCGCACGACAAGGTCCGAATCCTCGCCAACGGCTCGGCGGCGGACCTGCAACGCGTGCTCGATCGGTTCGAGACGATGCTCGAGCGGCTGTCCGCGCGGCCGTTGGTCAGGGCCATGGATCCGCAGCGCTGCGACCCGGTCGTTGCCGAGTATCTGCTGCCGGTCCCCGCGTCACTGGGGTACGCGATCCGGGACGCTCGGGGCCACACCATCTGCTCTTTCGAACCGAGTCCGGTCCCACGGACTGCGGACGCAGAGGCCGCCGCATGGGAGCCGGTCTTCGCAGCCGGCGTGTTCGCGGCAAGCAACTTGTTCGTCGACGGGCGCACCGGGAGAAAGCTGACGGCGCTGAGCTATCCCATTCGCGATCAGAAGGCAGCGCAGACAGGCGTGCTGGTGGTGACCGTGGATTTGTTGACGCTCAGCGAGGAGTTGCTCGACGCGACCCCGAAGAACGCGCTCGTGACGGTGGTGGATCGAACCGGCGCCATTCTTCTTCGCTCGAAGGACGCGGCGCAATTCATCGGCTCGCGCCCCAGGGACGGCGAGGCAGATCCGCTGGGGAGTGCGCGCGAAGGCCATTTCGCCGGGGTCGGGCGAGACGGCGTTCCGCGGCTGTTTGCTCTGTCGACGCTGCCCGGCGTGGACTGGCGGGTGATCGCCAGCCTCCCGGAGGCCGATGTGCTTTCGGAGTACCACGCCGCCCTCCAGCGAACCATCGCCGTCGGTCTGGGGCTTTGCCTGCTCGCGCTGGGCCTGGCGTGGCGCCTGAGCGCGGCCATTGCCAATCCCATTGCGCGTCTCGAGGCAACGGCCGCGCAGATCGCGGCGAGCGGAGATGCGATCCGCGCCGAAGTCACCGGCCCGCCCGAGATCAGGTCGGTCGCGCGGCAGATCAACCAGATGCTCGACGCGCGAGCGATCAGCGAAGCGCGACTGCGTGGCATCTTCGAATCGGCGGTCGATGCCATCGTGACGGCCAACGAGGATCAGGTCATCGTGCAGGCCAACCCTGCGGCGGCAAGGATGTTCCGTTGCCCGCAGGACCGCCTGATCGGCTCGCCACTGGGTCGCCTCGTTCCTGAACGGTATCGGGAGGGTCACAGGCGATATGTCCAGGCGTTTGGCACCAACCCGATCACCGAACGCCGGATGGGGCGGCAGCGGGAGCTGGTCGGCCTGCGCGCCGACGGCGTGGAGTTCCCGATCGAGGGCGCGATCTCCCATCTGTCCATCGCCGGCCACCCGTTGTACACGGTCATCCTGCGCGACATCACCGAACGCAAGCAGGCCGAGGCGGAACTGCGGGCCGGCGCCTCGAAGCTGCAGGCAGCGCTTTCGAGCATGAGCGATGCGGTGTTCATCTCCGACACCGAGGGCCGATTTGTCGAGTTCAACGACGCCTTCGCGTCGTTTCACCGATTTGCGGACAAGTCTGCCTGCCGGCGGACGCTCGCGGAGTACCCGGAGATCATGGATGTGCGCATGCCCAACGGCGATCCGGCGCCGCTTGAGCAATGGGCGGTTCCCAGGGCGCTGCGCGGAGAGGTGGCGACCAACGTCGAGTACAGGCTGCGGCGCAAGGACACCGGCGAAACGTGGATAGGCAGCTACAGCTTTGCACCCATCTGTTCGAAGGAAGGCACGATCGTTGGCGCCGTGGTCACGAGCCGGGACGTCAGCGCGATCAAGGAGGTGCAGGAAGACCTGGAGTCTTCCCACGTCGCGATGCAACGGCTGATTGCATCGCGCGACCGGGTCCAGGAAGAGGAACGCAAGCGGATCGCGCGTGAATTGCATGACGACCTGCAGCAGACGCTGGCGGCGATCCGCATGGATTTGCGCGGCATCGGCGAGCGCTTCGGCGCCCAGGCGCCGGAACTGCTGCCGCTGGTCGCCGACGCTGACTGCCTGGCCGAGAAGGCCGTGCTGTCGACCCGCCGCATCGTGAACGACCTGCGCCCGCCGATGCTGGAAGACCTCGGCCTGACGCCAGCCTTGGAAATGCTGGTCGCCCAGTTCGGCCAGCAGACCGGTGTCGCCTGCACGATCGACGCGCCGGACCCTGTGTCCGACGCATTGATGGAAACGCCGGCGATTGCACTCTGCCTGTACCGCATCGTGCAGGAAGCACTCAACAATGTCGCCAAGCATTCTCAGGCCAGCGAGGTGCACATCCAGCTCGCTTTGGCGCCGGCAAGGTCGGTATCGGTTCGTGTCAGTGACGATGGCCGCGGCATCGTCACTGCCGACAGGCGCAAGCCCGAAGCGTTCGGGATCCTGGGCATCCAGGAGCGGGTGCGCGCACTGGGCGGCAGCATGCACTTCGGCAGCACGCCCGGAAGCGGCGCCGTGCTGGACGTCCTCATTCCGCTCGCCGGCGAGCCGCCCGCGTTCAACCCCGACTCCGATGCGATGCGATCGTCCGACCGGTCGGACGAAGACCCGGGGCATGCAAGACTTGACGACACCCACGCGCTGCCGAGGCTCTTGAGCCGCGCGACCCACAAGACGCTGCAGGACGTGATCGACGCGCTGGCGGGGATCGTGGCGGTCGTCGACCGGCGCGGGGTGATTCGATTCGTCAATCGGGCGTGGAGCGAATTTGCCGAGCGCAACGGCAACCCCGGGGCCGGTGCGATCGGCCCCGGCGTGAACTACCTCGAGGTTTGTCGCCGCAGCGCCATCGCCGACGAGTCGGCGTTGCACATCCTGCAGGGGCTCGACGAAGTGATGCAGGGCGATCGCGACGTGTTCACCTGCGAGTACCCGTGCCATTCGCCCGACGAGCGCCGGTGGTTCCAGGTGCACGCAGCGCCGATGGGCACCGGCGACGTGCTGGTCGCGCACTTCCTGGTCAGCCGCGAGAGCCATGTTCACGTGGTCATCGGAATGGAAGAGAGCCGCAATRTCGGATGAGCGGATCGCAGGCATCGTCATGGGTCGGTATCGGTCTGCGCGCACAATTTGGCTATTTTTGCCATAATGGCAATTCCACAGCCGGAGCTTGCCATGATCACCGCCCTGCCCGCCCTCCACGACCTGCCGCGCCAGAACGCCTCCCAGGTGAAGAACAAGTGGGGCGACGTCGTGCGCCAGGTTCGCCAGAGCGGCAGCGTGGCCATCACGAACCATGCCGCGGTCGAGATGGTATTGCTCGACGCCGCCACCTACCAGCAGCTCACCGAGGACCTGCTGACCCTCAACGCCCGCGAGCAGACGGTGCTGGAAGAACTGGCCGGCCGCTTCGACAGCCGCCTGGCCGTGCTGCAGCAGCCTGGCGCCGCCCAGCGGGTCGACGCCCTGTTCGAGGCCCGGGGCAAGCTGGCCCGGCGGCCGAAGGCCGGCGCTTCGTTCTGATGGCCGCGGCTGGCGCTGCGCGGCCCTTCATCTTCGTGCTGGCCGGCGTCAACGGCGCGGGCAAGAGCTCGGTCGGCGGCGCCCTGCTCGCCGAGCACGGCCTGGCCTGGTACAACCCCGACAGCTATGCGCGCGAACTGGTCGCGCAGCTCGGCCTTGACGTCGAGGATGCCAACGGCCGCGCCTGGGAATACGGCCGCGTCCAGCTCGCCGCCGCGCTCGCCCAGCGACGCAACCACGCCTTCGAGACCACCCTGGGCGCCAGCACCATTCCCGAACTGCTCGCCAAGGCCTCGCGCACCCACGATGTCGTGATGATCTTCTGCGGCCTCGCCTCGGCCGAGATGCATCTGCGGCGGGTCCATGCGCGGGTCGCGAGCGGCGGCCACGACATTCCCGTCGCCAAGATCCGCGAACGCTGGATCAGCTCGCGCATGAACCTGATCCGGCTGTTGCCGCTGCTGGCGCGCCTGCAGGTGTTCGACAACAGCGCCGAAGCGGCGCCGGGCGAGGAGATTCCCGACCCGGTGCTGCTGCTCGAGATGATCGGCGGCCGGCTGGTCTTCCCCGCAGCCGACGATGCCTCGGCCCTGGAGGCCACACCCGATTGGGCGCGGCCGATCGTGCAAGCCGCGATCGAACAGCAGGCCTGACGCGCAGGTCCCTCCCCCAGCGGTCGGCCCGCCGGCGCCGTCTCGAGCGCGAAAAGGAGACTTCGCCGCACGGGTTCGGCATACTGCAGCCGGCTCCTCGAACGCAGTCTCCGGCGAAAGGGTCCTGTGCATAGAAGACGTCTCTTGCAGCTGGCCTCCGCGGCTCCGATCTGTTGCGGCAACCTGCCGTGGATGCTCGCGCCGATGCGCGCCTCGGCGGGGCCCGCGGCGGGCTCCCGCGTTCGCCCCGGCGATCCGGCCTGGCCCTCCGAGGCGCGCTGGAAGCAGTTCGGCGAACAGTTGGGCGGCGATGCGCTGGTCAAGGTGCAGTCGCCGTTCTCGGCTTGCCTGGATGCGCCCGCAGGGCCTGCCTGCACCCAGTTCTTCAAGGCGGCCGGGAACCCCTACTTCCTCGGCGACGAGATCGGCCTCACGCAGACCCTGGGCTGGGTCGATGCCTGGACCTCGAGCCCGAGCGTCTATGCGGTGTCCGCACGCAGCACCGGCGACGTGGCGGCCGCGGTCGACTTCGCGCGCCAGAACCGCTTGCGCCTGGTCGTCAAGGGCGGCGGCCACAGCTACCAGGGCACCTCCAATGCACCCGATTCCCTGCTGCTCTGGACGCGCAGGATGAACGAGGTCACGCTGCACGATGCGTTCGTCGCCAGGGGCTGCGCGGGGCGGACGGCGCCGACGCGCGCGGTCTCGGTCGGCGCCGGTGCGGTGTGGGCCCATGTCTACGACGCGGTCAGCACCCGGGGAGGGGGCTACGTGCAGGGGGGCGGATGCATGACGGTCGGCGTCGCCGGGCTGGTACAGAGCGGTGGCTTCGGCAGCTTCTCCAAGGCCTTCGGGCTGGCCTCGGGCAGCCTGCTCGAGGCCGAGGTGGTGACGGCCGACGGCCAGGTACGGGTCGCCAATGCCTGCAGCGAGCCGGAGCTGTTCTGGGGCCTCAAGGGCGGCGGCGGAGGCAGCCTGGGCGTGGTCACCCGCCTCACGCTGCGGGTGCATGCGCTGCCGGAATCCTTCGGTGCGGTCAACATGGCGATCAGGGCGTCCTCCGCGCCCGCCTTCCGCCGCCTGATCGGCCTGATCGTCGACTTCTACGCGCGAAGCCTGCACAACCCGCACTGGGGCGAACAGATCCGCCTGCGGCCAGACAACACGCTGCGCATCGCGATGGTGTTCCAGGGCCTCAGCCGAAGCCAGGCGCAGGAGGTCTGGGCGCCTTTCCTGGACGCGGTCGAGGCGTCGCCCGACGAGTTCAAGATCGAGTTCTCACCGCTCAAGATCGTGTCCACCTCGGCCCGCGACTTCTGGGCGCCGACCCTGGTCAAGCGCGTGCTCGGCTTCATCAGCACCGACGACCGGCCCGGTGCGCCGGAAGGCAACGTGTTCTGGCCCGGCGACCAGGGCCAGGCCGGCCAGATGCTGCACGGCTATCAGTCGGCCTGGCTGCCCGCGGCCCTGCTGCAAGCGGGCCGCCGTCAGGCCCTGGTCGATGCGCTGTTCGCCGCCAGCCGGCACTGGGGCGTGTCGATGCACGTCAACAAGGGGCTTGCCGGTGCGCCTGCCGAGGCCATCGCCGCGGCCCGGGACACCGCGATGAATCCGGCCGTGCTGGACGCCTTCGCGCTCGTGATCTGCGGCGCCAACGGCCCGCCGGCCTTTCCCGGGGTTGCCGGGCACGAGCCCGACGCCGGGCTGGCGCGGCGCCAGGCAGCCGCGATCGGACGCGCGGTGGACGAGCTGCGACGGCTGGTCCCGCGGCCGGGCTCCTACCTGTCGGAGAGCAACTACTTCGAGCCCGACTGGCAGCAGTCGTTCTGGGGCGCCAACTATCCCCGGCTGCTCGCGGCCAAGGAGCGCTACGATCCGGAGGGCCTGTTCTTCGTCCACCACGGCGTCGGCAGCGAGCGCTGGAGCGGCGACGGCTTCACCCGGATCGCATGAGCATGGAAACCACCGCCTTGCGCCGCATCGACGACCTGCCGGGCCCGCGCGGCGCCCCGCTGATCGGCAACCTGCTGCAGATCGACGCCCCGCGCATGCACCAGCAGCTGGAACAGTGGTGCCGCGAATTCGGCCCCTTCTTCAAGCTGCAGCTGGGTCGGCGCCGGCTGCTCATCGTCGGCGACCACGCGGCCGTGGCCGCCATCCTGCGCGACYGGCCCGAAGGCTTCAAGCGCACCAACCGCCTCGCCACCGTGGCCCGCGAGATGGGCCTCAGGCCCGGCCTTTTCGGCGCCGAAGGCGAGGACTGGCGGCGGCAGCGGCGCATGGTCATGGCGAGCTTCGACCCAGCCCATGTCCGGGGCTATTTCCCGTCGCTGCAGACGGTCGCCGAGCGTCTCGGCCGCCGCTGGCTGGCCGCCACGCGGCGCGGCGACGCGATCGATCTCCAGGCCGACCTGATGCGCTACACGGTCGACACCATCGCCGGGCTCGCGTTCGGCGCCGAGGTCAACACGCTGGAGTCCGATGGCGACGTGATCCAGCAGCATCTCGACAAGATCTTCCCGGCCCTGGTCAAGCGCATGCTGGCGCCGCTGCCGACCTGGCGGCTGATTCCGACCCAGGCCGACCGCGAACTGAAGCGCGGCGTGCAGGCGGTCAACGAAGCGGTGGCGCAGTTCATCGCCCAAGCGCGCAGCCGCCTGGAGACCGACCCCGAACTGCGCGCGCATCCGCGCAACCTGCTCGAGGCGATGCTCGCGGCGGCCGACCAGCCCGGCAGCGGCATCACCGACCTGCAGGTGGCGGGCAACGTGTTCACGATGCTGCTGGCCGGCGAGGACACGACCGCCAACACCATCGCCTGGATGATCGACCTGCTGTGGCGACATCCGGCGGCACTGCAGCGCGCGGCCGACGAGGTGCACCGCGTGGTCGGCGACTCGGCGCTGCCGACTTTCGAGCAGTTGGCGCAACTGGACTACGTCGAGGCCTGCGCGCACGAGACCATGCGGCTCAAGCCCGTGGCGCCGATCCTCGCGCTGCAGGCCAAGCGCGACACACAGGTCGGCGACGTGCAGGTGCCGAGCGGGACGGTGCTCATCAACCTGATGCGCCGCGACAGCGTCAGCGACAGCCACCTGCCGCGCGCCGCGGCCTTCGAGCCCGAGCGCTGGCTGGCCGATGGCCCGGCCGGCGCCATGGCCGCCAGCGCGAAGCGCACCTCGATGCCCTTCGGGGCCGGCCCGCGCATGTGCCCGGGACGCTACCTCGCGCTGCTCGAAATGAAGATGGCGATGGTGCAGCTGCTGAACCGCTTCGACATCACCAGCGTCGACACGCCCGACGGCGAGCCGGCGCGCGAGCAACTCGCCTTCACGA
>NZ_JBFUCI010000189.1:0-11429 GCF_056405335.1 Variovorax sp. P1_H12_2 | reverse complement strand
TGGTTGAACTGGGCACTAGACATGCTGGAGGGTCGGCGCACGGAATTCCTCGGCGTGCCGGTTCCGCCACTGCCGCATCTGGTTCCGAACCCTCCCGGGCACGTGGCTGCGCGCTTGCACGGGGAGCATCCCGATGCTCCGCTGAAACGGGAAACGACTACGACCTGATGAGCCCAAAAAAGCGCAGAGGGGCGCCGAGTCTTCACCAAGCTGGAGCGCCACCCTTTCCGCCTTCGGGAGCGCCGCACAAGCCCCGAGATGGCTGGGGTTGCGGGGCTCGCCTATTTGAGGGGCACCCCCGCCCCGGGGGGGGGGACGCGCCGCAGGCTCTTAGCCGCGACACAGCCGTTCATTACACACAAACAACCACAAAAAAAGAGGCGCGCATGGTCAGTACTTCGCTGTTTTCGCCCGTGTTCGGGCTGAACGATCTATCCAATGAATCCCGCATTATTACCACCCCGTGGAGCCGCATCGTGCGCGGCATCGGCCTGGGGCAGTATCCGGTCGAGTACGATGCGGCCGTTGCGGGGCACATTCGCCATGCCTTCGGGCTGCTGACAGAAAAGGTCCCGGCCTCCAACGCTTATACGCTGTTCGCGCGCTTGCTGACCGAGCAGATCCTGATCGTGGTCGATCCAGCCAGCGATGTCGCCAGCGTGGCAGTCGAGTCCAGCCTCACCCCCTTGCTGCAAGCCGTGCGGGCGGAGGCGAATCCCTACTGGCGCCTCATGGCCGGTTGCATTCTTATCGACGCCTTTGCCAAGCTCGGTCTCAATCCGGCGCTGCTGAACAATGACAAGCTGGACTTTCCGGGCGAGCTGCTCGCCATGCTGGACGAGATCCAGCCGAACCAGATCAAGGATGAGAATGCCGGTCGCCACGGCGAATACGAGAAGCTTTCTGCCTTTGCCGCCGTGTTCATCGCCTTTGGCCAAGCCGGCGAGCAGGAGCGGCTGGTCGCGGGCAAGCGCAATTACATTTGCGAAGCGCTGAACGTGCTGGAGCGGATCCCGGCGCCGTTCTTCCGCGGGCGCGGTGGATCGATACTGTTTTCGGCGATTTCATTGCTTGGGTATGACGCATTGATGTTCGATGGTGACCGGGACTACATGCGCGAGGTGCTGGACTGTCTGGACCGGGCCGACGAGTTGAACAACCCGCCCGCGTTTCCCCAGGCAATGTCACCGGCGTTTCCGAAAATCTACCCGCTCCTCACGATGCTGAACGCCATCGCCATATCCGGGCGGCGAGAGTACCTCGCATACCGCAAAGACTGGCTCGCGGAAGCAAGGCAACTCCTGGCTGTCATAGGCCAAGTTGAACGCACCCACATGGGGCTGTACTACATCGTGGCACTACACAACCTGGGTCAACTGCACGACGAACTGCCGGACTTTAACGACTTTGTGACAAATTTCGTGGGGCAGTGGCGGCAAATCGATCCGAGCAAGAACTTCTTCCTGCATGGAATCGCGTACTCGTATCTGATCGAGACCGCCGTCGTCACTGGACGGACGGACCTGATMCCCGACGAGATGCTGGAGCGGCATGTCGATGCCTTTGCCGATATGACCCGCAATGACATGGAATGCGCCAGTCGCCCCTATCCGTTCGCCTATGCATTGAACATGCACGGCGAAATCGGCAGTGCAGATCGTCTCTTCGCGCCGCGAGCCCGCTACGACGGCCAATCAGCCATGGAGTGGATCGTGGGCAACCTTTCCCCAAACGGCGTAGCGGAGGGTAGCCGGCTCTATATGCTCAATCACGCACTGATCAGCTATGCCCTCCGGCTACGCGGCTGCCGGTCTGGAGAGACGGAGTTGTTCAGGCGTTTTCGCTTTCGGCTGACGGGTCAGTGAGTGTGATTGGTCAATTGATGATCGAATTCGGCGGCGGTCGACCAACAGGGCATCGATGGGCTTGCTCTGAACTGGAGCATCGTCAAGCCAAGGAAATCGGCGCGCTACTTGTCGATCACCCGGCGCGCGAATCGCTCCAGGTAGTCCATCAGCCGATTGGCGCCGGCGACCGCCGCCGCTTCGTCGCAGGTCGCGATCCCCTGCGCAAGCTCCATGTGCGCGTTCGCGCCTTCGGTGATGTCGCCTTCATGCTGGTAGGCATACCAGAAGCGCCGGCACTGGACGATCAACGGCACGACGGCCTTGACCGCGGAGTCGTTGTGGCTCGCCCGATGATTGGCTTGGTCGAGTTCCTGGTCGGCCAGCATGTAGTCGTCGAGGTTGCCGCGCGCGGCCGCTTTCACCATTCGCTCGGCGCAGCGCACGATTTCCTTGCGCTGGACGACGGTGGCGCGGCGCGCCGAGCAGGCGGCGATCAGGTTTTCGAGCACCCTGCGTGTCTGGACCACGTCGAGATGGTCCGCCAGAACGATCTGGGAGACCAGCAGTCCGCGTCGGGGCTGCTGCACGATGAGGCCGATCGAGATCATGCGCAGCAGCGCTTCGCGCACCGGGGTGCGGCCGAGACCCGTGGAGTCGGCGATGTCGGCTTCGACCACTGGGCTGCCGGGCTCGAGTTGCAGTGTCGAGATCAGCGTCTCGATGGCGTCATAGGCCAAATCCGCCGCGCGCCGCTTGGGTGCGGTCGCTTGGGACGATTTCAAGGCGAGGGGCATGGTCGGAGGCGGCGTGCTGTGGAAGTTTGCGGGGAATTGTCCGCCCAACCCGGGTGAGGCCTGCAGGCTGGGCATGGCGTGTTCAGTCGGAATGGGAATTCGAAATGCCCGCCAGCGTCGCAATGCGGGCCGGCGAGAACGGGGGGCGCGGTTCGGGCGCTGTCCAGCCGAAGAGAATCTGCGCCGCCGCACCACAGACACGGCCCTGGCATGCGCCCATGCCGCAGCGACTGTGCAGCTTGGCCTCGGTCCAGCCGGCGCAGGGCGCCAGTGCCGCATACGGCACGTCTTCACAGCGGCACACGAGGGTGTCGGGCGCGGGTAGCCGCCTGAGTGCGGGGGACAGCGCAAAGCTGCGCTGCAACTGCGCGGCGAAGGCGTTCCAGCGCGCGCGTTCGGGCCCGCAGGCTTGCGCCGCGGCGGCATGGCCGACGGCCGCGTGACCGGCGATCGCGCCCTGCACCAGCGCGCGCTCGCTGCCGCCGATGCCGGTGCACTCGCCCGCCGCGTAGATGTCGGCCACCGAGCACTGCTGCATGCCATCGACGGCCAGCGCCTGCATGCCGCCTGCGACCGGCGCCATGGCGCAGCCCAGCGCCCGGCCGAGCTCCGTGTTCGGCACCAGACCGAAGCCGCAGGCGATGCGTTCGCAGGCCATGTCCGTCTGGCGGCCGCCGCGCTGGATGCGCGCTGCGCTGACMCGGCCGCTGCCCAGGGCCGCGACGACCTGCGCGCCGGTTCGGTACTGCGGGTCGACCAGGGGCAAGGCCTGCGCGAACTTGCCCGGCCAGYCGGCCAGCCGCAGCGCGAACCCGGCGACCGCTGCGAAGCCGGCTTGTTCGGCAATGCGCACGACCTGCGCGCCGGCCTGGCGTGCGGCGGCTGCGGCGGCCAGCAGCAGCGGACCGCTGCCGGCCACCACGATGCGCTCGCCCGCCACGGGCAAGCCGGACTTGATGAGGGCCTGCAGCGCGCCCGCACCGGTGACGCCGGGAAGCGTCCAGCCCGGAAACGGCAGCAGCAATTCGCGGGCGCCGGTGCACAGGATGAGCTTCTTCCATCGCAGCCGCCAGCCGCGTTGCGCATCCTCCAGCAACAGTTCGTTCGGACCGGTCGCGGCGACGATGCGCGTCCCGCTGCAGATCCGCACGTGGGCGCAACGGGAGACCGCATCGCGCCATTTCACGGCGGCCGCAGGCAGGTGCGCGCCGGGTCCGTCGCGCCAGATCTGGCCGCCCGGCGCCGGGTTGTCGTCGACCACCACGATGCGGGCGCCGCTGGGCGCAGCGGCCACGGCCGCGGCCATGCCGGCCGGCCCTGCGCCGATGATCAGAACGTCGCAGTGCTCGGTCAGCGCGCTCATCAATTTTCCACCATGCGATCGCGTGACCCGCGACGCATGAAACCGGCGCAGCCAGAGGCCAGGAACACCGCGGAACCGGCTCCGCCGGGCCGCTGGTGTTGCCCCCTTGAGGGGGAGGCGGCTACACGAAGTGAGCCGGCAACGGGGGTGGGTTTCATCGCAGCGTCTCCACCCGCATGCCCTCGGCACAAGCGGTCTGGCAGGCCAGGCGTCGCCGGCCATCGATGTCGACCCGGCATTCCTGGCAGATGCCCATGCCGCAGAAAGGCGCACGGGCCTCGCCCCGCACCGAATGGCGCGCGGTTCCCAGGCCGCAGGCGTCGGCGATGCGCAGTGCCGAGGCGACCGAACTGCCCGCGGGAACGGACACCGGCCAGCCATCGATGTGCAGGGCCAGCATGGCCGGCGCGGTTGTCCTCATGCGGCCTCCAGGAAGCGCGTCGGGGCGTAGGGCGCGGGGTCGAAAGCCGGCGTGCCTCCGGTCATGAGGGCGGCCAGCAGATCGGCGCTGCCGGTGGCCGTGGTGACGCCCAGGCCTTCATGGCCGACGGCCAGCCAGAGCCTGTCATGCCGGGGATGCCGGCCCAGCAGCGGCAGTCCGTCGGGCGTGGCGGCGCGCAGCCCGGTCCAGGCGCGAATCGCGTTGAGTTCCGCCAGGCCCGGCATGTAGCCCAGTGCGCGCTGCAGCATCTGCGCCAGCATGGCCGCTTCCACGGCAGGGTCTGTGGTGTCGAACTGGCGCGAGGAGCCCAACAGCAACTGGCCGGTTGGTCGGGGTTGCAGGTTGAACGCGACCGAGGGTCCGTCGCTGTGGTGCGCGCTCGTCACATAGCCCAGTTCGACCAGTTGGTGGTGCACGGTGCCGGGGTAGCGGTCGGTGATCAGCAGGTGGCCCTTCTTGGGCCTGATCGGCAGTTCCGGACACAGCGTGGTGGCCTGGATGCCGTTGGCCAGCAGGATGTGGGGCGCATGGCGGCGGCTGCCGTCGGCGAGCCGGACGCCGTCCTCTTCGATCGCCACCACCTCGGCGCGTTCGACCTCGACGCGGCCGTCGGTGTGCGCGAGCAGCCAGCGCGCTGCGTTGGGCGCATAGACGATGCTGTCGCCGGGCACCTCGAGTGCGCCCGTCAGACCGGAGCGCAGCGCGGGCTCGGCCGCGGCCAGCGCGTCGGCCCCCAGCAGGCGGCAGCCGATGCCGTGATCGGCAAGGCGCGCGCGCTTGTCCTCGGCGGCCGCCATCTCGTCGTCGTTGGCGGCCAGCCAGAGCGTGCCGCAGCGCGTGAACGCGCAGTCGCTGCCCATCCGCGGCGCCAGCGCATGCCACAGCGCGAGCGAGTGCCGGCAGAGCGCGAGTTCGGCCGGGTTGTCGTCCATCAGCACCAGGTGCCCCATGCCGGCGCCCGTCGCTCCGCCCAGGCCGRCATCGACCACTCTCACCTGAAGGCCGGCCTGAGCCAGCGCATGGGCACAGGCCGCGCCCACGATGCCGGCGCCAATCACGAGAACGTCGTCGGCTTTCATCTGCGATGCTTCAGGGGCGGATGCCCCAGCCGAAGGGGTCGTCGTCCTCGATCAGGAGCGTGGCTTCGGCGCTGATGTGGGCGCGGCCGCGAAGGGTCGGAACGACCCGCCCATCGGCCAGTTCGTAGCTGGCCTCGAAGCGACTGCCGATCACGCTGGCCTGGCGCCAGACTTCGCCTGGTGCCAGCTTTCCGACGGCTGCGAGGCAGGCGATCTTGGCGCTCGTGCCCGTGCCGCACGGCGAGCGGTCATAGGCCAGGCCGGGGCAGAGCACGAAGTTGCGGCTGTCTGCGCCCTGGTCGTCGTCGGCGAACAGCTCGATGTGGTCGATCTCCGCCCCATCGGCACCCTGGATGCCCAGCGCCGCCAGTGCATGACGCAGGGCCGACGCATAGCTGGTGAGCGCGGCCAGGTTGTCGCTCGCCACGCGCTGCCCATGATCGCTCGCCAGGAAGAACCAGTTGCCGCCCCAGGCCACGTCGCCATGCACCATGCCATGGCCCGGCACGGCCACCGCGACCTGATGCAGGTGCCGGTAGGCGGCGACGTTGCGCACGCTGACCTGGCCGTCCTCGTGCAGCGTTGCCGTCACCGTGCCCACCGGGGTCTCGATGCGGTGGCTGCCGGCGCCGATGCGGCCCATGTGGGCCAGGCTCGCGACCAGGCCGATGAGGCCGTGCCCGCACATGCCGAGATAGCCTGCGTTGTTGAAGAAGATCACGCCCGCCGCGGCATCGGATGCCACGGGTTCGCACAGCAGCGCGCCGACCACGACGTCGCTGCCGCGCGGTTCCAGCACCGTGGCGCAGCGCCACGCGTCGTGCGCGCCGGCCAGCAGCGCGCGGCGTTCGGCCATGCTGCCGCCGCCGAGATCGGGAAACCCGCCGATGACCAGCCGGGTGGGCTCGCCGCCCGTGTGTGAGTCGATGACCTGGATGCGTTGCATGGCCGTGCTCCTCAGTAGCTGTCGAGCGGCACCGGCGCGGCGTTCCTGAAGGTGAACACCGTGATGGGCGCCTGCTTCAGGTTGCCCTTGTCGTCGTAGCTGTAGCTGGCAGCCACGCCTTTGTAGGTCGCCTTGTAAAGTTCCGCGCCTACCTTGTCGGGGTCGACCGAGTTGGCCTTCTGCATGGATTCGCCGATGAACATGAGCTGGTCGTAGTACGAGGCCGCATAGGCGTCGGCATCGACATTGAAGCGCTTCTTGAACTTCGCCTTGAAGGCCGGGCCGCTCACTGCCTTCTCGAGGATCGAGCCGCCCTGGGCGCAGAAGACGGCGTCGTTGACCGCATCGCCGCCCAGCTTGCCCATCTCCGGACTGCACAGCGTGTCGCCGCCGAGCAGCTTCGCGGCGATCCCGAGCTGCTTCATCTGGCGCGCCATGGGTGCGCCCTGCGGTGCGTAGCCGCCGAAGAAGATCGCTTCGGGCTGCCTGGCCTTCAGGTTGGTCAGGATGGCGGTGAAGTCGACCGCCTTGTCGGTGGTGAACTCCTGCCGCACCATGGTGAGGCCCTGCGCCTTCGCCTCCTTGGTGAACTCCTCCGCCAGGCCCTGGCCGAACGCGGTGCGGTCGTCGATCACGCCCACCGTCTTCACCTTGAGCACCTTGGCCGCATAGACCGCCATGGCGGAGCCGATCTGGTTGTCGCTCGCGATGATGCGGTAGAGGTTCTTGTAGCCGCCCTGCGTCACCTTGGGGTTGGTGCCCACGGTGGACAGCAGCACCCCCCCGTCGCTGTAGACCCGCGAAGCAGGAATGGCCACGCCTGAACAGTAGGGCCCCATGACGAACTTGATGCCCTCGTCCGCGAACTTCTGCGCGACGCTGACGCCGGTCTTGGCGTCGCACTGGTCGTCCTCGGAATGCAGCTCGAACTTCAGCGTCTTGCCGCCGACCACGATCTTCTTCGCGTTGAGCTCCTCGATGGCGAGACGCGCGCCGTTTTCGTTGTCCTTGCCCGCATAGGCGTTGGGGCCCGACAGCGGACCGCTGTGGCCGATCTTGACCACCTGCTCCTGGGCCTGCGCGGGACCCGCGAGGGCGAGTAAGGCGAGGCCGAGAAGCGGAATCGTGTGTGCGACGGTCTTCATGCTTTTTCCTTGGTTGGGAGGCGGTGAATGGGCGGCTTGGAACGGATTCAGCTGACCGATCGGTATTCGGGCGGCCGGGTCGCGAGCGCTTGCCTCACGACCTTTTCGATGAATGCCCGCTCTTCGCCGACCAGCGGYAGGCGCGGGCGGCGCATGTGCTCGGTGCCGACACCGGCCAGCAGGTCGATCAGCTTGAGGTTTTGCACCAGCTTGGTCGAGACGTCCAGGTGCAGCATCGGCGTCATCCACTGGTACAGCTTGAGCGCTTCGGCAAACCGGCCCGCCTTCATCAAATCGTAGAGCGCCACGGTTTCGCGCGGGAAGGTGCAACCGACGCCCGCCAGCAGGCCATCGCAGCCCAGCGCCAGGCCTTCGAAGGCCAGGTCGTCGACGCCGAGGAACAACTGGTAGCGGTCGCCCAGCAGATTGCGCAGGTCGGTGATGCGGCGGGTGTCGCCACAGCTTTCCTTGATGGCGACGATCCATTCGCAGTCGGCCAGTTCGGCCATGTGCGCGGGCAACAGGTCGACCCGGTAGGCGATCGGGTTGTTGTAGACCATCACCGGTTTTTGCGCTGCGTTGGCCATGGTGCGCACGTTCAGCATGGCTTCGCGCGCGTCGGCCACGTAGATGACCGAGGGCATCACCATGAAGCCGGCCACGCCGAGCTTGTTGGCGCCGTCGATGTAGCGCAGCGCTTCGCGCGTGCTGGTCTCGGAGACGTTGGCCAGCACCGGCACGCGGCCATCGCTCGCGTCCAGCGCGATCCTCGCGACGTCCAGCTTTTCCTCGAGCGTCAGGGTGCTGGCTTCGCCCAGGGAGCCGCAGGTGACGATGCCGTGGACGCCGTTGCGGATCTGGAAGTCGATGTGCTTCGCGGTGCCTTCGGCATCGATGCGCTCGTCGGCGTGGAACTTGGTGGTGACGGCAGGGAAGATGCCTTGCCAGCGGGGATGGTTCATTGCGGTGCTCCTGCAAATGGTGAGAGGGCGAAGTGAGTTGTTAATATATTAGAAAGATATTTGAAATATCTTCTCAGGGTTTCCATCAGCTTGATGGATGGGGGCTTGCGTGAATGGCAAGGCGTGGGGCCGCACAGCCCGGGCGCTCCAAAAGCACAAAGCCCGCAGCAAGCGGGCTCTGGACAATCACTCGAGGGATGGAAGTCGGCGAGCAGCTGCGGGCTCGCCGGGCGCCTGCCCTATGACCGGAGCCGACCGTTTCCCGCCGCGCGCTCCGCCTGCCGCACCACTCCATAGCGCTGCAGCGTGCGCTCGCGCGCCTCGGCGTGGTCGACCACCGGCTTCGGGTAGTTCACGCCGAGTTCGACGCCCGCCGCCAGCAGTTCGACCGGTTTGGCGGTCCAGGGTGCATGGAGCGCGCCGTCCGACAGCTTCGCGAGCTGCGGCACGTAGCGGCGGATGAACTTACCCTCGGGGTCGAAGCGTTCGCTCTGCGTGACCGGGTTGAAGATCCGGAAATAGGGCTGGGCGTCGCAGCCGCTCGAGCTTGCCCATTGCCAGCCGCCGTTGTTCGAGGCCAGCTCGAAGTCGTTCAGGTGCAGGGCGAAATAGCGCTCGCCGCGCCGCCAATCCAGCCCCAGGTCCTTGCAGAGAAAGCTCGCGACCACCATGCGCAGCCGGTTGTGCATGTAGCCGGTCTGGTTGATCTGCGCCATCGCGGCATCGACCAGCGGATAGCCGGTGCGGCCCTGGCACCAGGCGTCGAACAGCTGGTCGGCGTGCTTGCCATGGTGCCATTGGATCTTGTCGTACTCGGGCCGGAAGCTGTGCGATTCGCCGCCTTCGGCCACGCGCGGGTGGTGGGCCAGGATCTGGAAATAGAAGTCGCGCCAGATCAACTCGCCGAGCCAGGTCGCCGCGCCGCCATTGCCCTGCTGCGACAGCGGGTATGCCAGGCCTGCGAGCTGGCGGATCGAGACGGTGCCGAAGCGCAGATGGACGCCGAGGTAGCTCGGGCCGCGCACCGAGGGGAAGTCRCGCGCCGTGTCGTAGCGGTCGATGCGCTGCAGGAAGTCGCCCAGCAGCGCGGCGCCGCCCTGGCTGCCGGTCGGGATCTCGAGTCCGGACAGGTTGGTCTTCTCGAAGCCCAGCGCGGCCAGCGTCGGCACCGGCGCGCGCAGCGCGTGGGGCGGCGGCGCCAGCGCCTCGGCGTGGCTGCGAACCGGATACGGCTTGAGATAGAAGGCGTCGACCTTGGCCAGCCAGGCGCGCTTGTAGGGCGTGAAGACGGTGTAGGGCTGCCCGGCCTGCGCCAGCAGCTCGTCGCGCTCGAAGATGGCCTGGTCCTTGTAGGTGTGGAAAGCCACGCCGGCGTTGGCCAGCGCGCCCAGCACCCTGGCGTCGCGGTCGAGTGCGCCGGGTTCGTCGTCGCGGTTTGCGAACACCGCCTGCGCTTCCAGGCTGCGCGCCAGTTGCGCGATCTCGTCCTCGGCCGCCGCGTGGCGCACGATCAGCCCGCCGCCCAGCGCCTCGAGCTCCGCCTGCAGCTCCACCAGGGACTCGCGGATGAATTCCACGCGCCGGTCGGCGCGGGGCAGGGGGTCGAGGATCGCGCGGTCGAAAACGAACACGCAGACCACCTGCCGGCAGGCCCGCAGGGCCTGGTAGAGCGCCGCGTTGTCGTCCACGCGCAGATCGCGCCTAAACCACATGAGGCCCCTGGGATAGATTTTGTCGACGGCCAGTAAAATCGGCGGCATGGCCTTCGATTCTGCCCCCATGAACCTCACGCATCATTTCCTGATTGCGATGCCGGGTCTGGAAGACAAGGCATTCAGCCGCAGCGTGGTCTACCTGTGCGAGCACAGCGAGCGCGGCGCCCTGGGCCTGGTGATCAACAAGCCCAGCGACATCAACCTCAAGGTGCTGTTCGAGAAGATCGAGCTGCACCTGTCGCGCCCCGAGCTCGGCAACGCGCCCGTGTTCCAGGGCGGCCCGGTGCAGACCGAGCGCGGCTTCGTGCTGCACGAGCCGGTGTTCGCGGACGCCGACAAGCCCAACGAGTCGGTCTACGCCTCGACCATGACGATCCCGGGCGGCCTCGAGATGACCACCTCCAAGGACGTGCTGGAAGCGATGGCCACCGGCGCCGGCCCGCGCAAGGTGCTGGTCTCGCTCGGCTACGCGGCCTGGGGCGAGGGCCAGCTCGAATCCGAGCTGGCCGAGAACAGCTGGCTCACGGTGGGCGCCGACCCGGCCGTGATCTTCGACACGCCGGTCGAGCAGCGCTACGACAAGGCCTTGTCGCTGCTGGGCCTGGAGGCCTGGACGCTGTCGCCCGATGCGGGGCACGCATGAGCGTTCCGGCGATGCCTGACCGCGCTGTTCCTGCTCTGTCCGTCCCCTCCCATTTCCAAAGCTTCCTGGCCTTCGACTACGGCCAGAAGCGCACCGGCGTCGCGAGCGGCAACCGGCTGCTGCGCACGGCCACGCCGCAGGCCACCATCAAGGCCGAGGGCGATGCCCGCTTCGCGCAGGTCGAAGCCCGGATCCGCGAATGGCAGCCCGACGCGCTGGTGGTCGGCGTGCCCTTCCACCCCGACGGCGCACCGCACGACAACACCCGCGCCGCCCAGCGTTTCGCCCGGCAGCTCCATGGCCGCTTCCATCTGCCGGTGTACGAGGTCGATGAGCGCTACAGCACCACCGAGGCGCTGGCCGGCGGCGCGCGCGACGCCGATGCCGCGTCGGCCTGCATCATCCTTGAACAGTTCCTGAGGAGTCTCCCGTGAACGCAATCCCCGACGCCGAAGCGCTCTATGTCGAGCTGCTGCGCGGCGTCCAACCCCTC